>DATCJQ010000186.1:0-2489 GCA_036562745.1 Flavihumibacter sp. | reverse complement strand
TCACCACAGGATTGGGAACTCCGACCGGTAACCCGGTTTGTCCCACTATAAAAATTGCAACCAATTCGAACCTCGCCAAACGTATGGCGGATATCATTGATATCGATACAGGTCCCATCATCACCGGGGAGAAAACCATTCCGCAGCTGGGTGAGGAGATCCTCGAATACTGCATAAAGGCCGCCAGCGGAGAGATCATTCCCAAAGCCGTGCAGCTGAACCAGGATGATTTCATTCCCTGGAAGCGGGGCGTAAGTCTGTAGAGAGTCACATTCCGACAGGTGCTGTACCTTGTACAGGCCTGTACTGCAAAAGAGAAAGAACCGTTATCTTTAAGGTATAAGCTTTAACGATGCGATTCCTTCTCTTTTTGCTTTTCTTACTGTCAGGTATAACCGAAACTATGGCGCAGGACTTATCGCTTTACGAGAAGAAATGGTTTATCAGTTCGCGGGGTGACAGCCTTCCTTACCGCATACTGTATCCGATTGATTATAATCCCGCTAAAGCCTACCCCCTGATCGTGGTGTTGCATGGCGGTGGGGAACGGGGCAACGATAACGAGAAGCAGCTGACCCATGGGGCCAACCTTTTTCTGGCGGATTCCAACCGGAAGCAATATCCGGCCATAGTGCTCTTTCCGCAATGCAGTGCGAACAGTTATTGGGCAAGGGCTGATATCCGCCGGGATCAATCGCCCTATGCAATCCGTTTTAATTATCAGTCCGAGCCGGGCGCTCCGCTTCAGGCCTTGCTGGAACTGGTGCGGGAGATGCGCGATAAAAAGCAGGTGTTGAAGAATAAAATCTTTATAACCGGACTGTCCATGGGCGGCATGGGTACCTTCGAAGCCGTTTATCGCGCACCCGGCTTGTTTGCTGCTGCCGCGCCGATTTGTGGGGGAGGAGATCCTGCTTCCTATACCCGTGCTATGGCCAAAATTCCCTTCCGCGTGTTCCACGGAACCGATGATCCCGTAGTGGGCGTGGAGCTGTCGCGTAGCATGGTGGCCCGCCTTAAGGAACTGGGCGGCCGGGTGGAGTATATCGAATATCCCGGTGTACAACATAACAGCTGGGACAAAGCCTTTGCCGAGCCCGATTTTATCGGCTGGTTTTTCCGGCAGAAGCAATGATCCAACCGGGAAGGGACGGAAGATGCGACTGTCGAAAAATTCCCAATTGTCAACTTCTTAACTATCGGTATCGTATAGCCGAAATGCTTCATTTGTTCCCGGCCTAACCATCTGACAAGAACGGATATAGATTTCCCTCCAAACTGCGTATTTCATGTGCGTTAAGAAAATTTTAAGGAATTTTTCATCCAACCCGGCGGGTTTAATGAGGCTGGCAGAGTAATTTTGAAACGATTCAACAAACCTGGGACCGTTAATGAGACTACCTTTTACGAGGTTTAAGGCTTTTACTGCGTTGATCCTGTTATTGGCGCTGCCAATACTGGGGAGAGTGTCGGCGGTTGCCTGCGAAAACGAACCCCAACTTGCTGTACTTAAGCAAAGCAGTCCGCTTGACGAGGAGATGGAAGAAGAAATCTCCTGGGATATCGTTTCTCCGCATACTTTTTATTTTGGTGATTTTGTACCCGAAGCCATTCGTGCCGTTAGCATTCGCTTTACGAATCTCGTGCCTGCGTATGGGGGATTGAATATTTTTTTCAGTCTGATCCCGGTACAACGGATCATCTTTCCGCTTTATCAACCCGAAAATTTCTCCGTCAAACCCGATTTTGTTGGGTTTTTGTTCCGGCTCAAACCTTTTTGATGATCATTTGCCATAACTGAAGCAAGCAAAATTTACGTGATCATTTAAACAAAGAACATGACTGGACAATTCCGTGCAGCAGCGTGGGGTATATTTATTTTTTTAGTTAGTTGCCAATCAAAAAATCAGAACACAAATCTCGAACCGGAGCAGATTCCGGTAGTTCGGCTCGCCCATTCCGATACCACTCTTTACACAGGCTATGTAGCCGATATTCAGGCCGTTCAGAATGTAGAAATCCGTGCCAAGGTGGACGGATTCCTGGAAAAGATACTCGTGGATGAAGGCGCTGTGGTGAAAAAAGGACAGCCCTTATTTCTGATCAATCAATCGGAATATATCAATGCGGTGGCAAGAACCGAGGCGCAGTTAGCTAATGCCGCAGCGGAGGAAAACGCTGCTCAACTGGAAGTGGCGCGCGTGAGAACTCTGGCCGAAAAAAATGTGGTGGCAGCCTCCGAACTTAAACTTGCCGAAGCCAAACTGCTGGCATCCCAGGCAAAAGTGAAAGAAGCAAAATCTGCCCATGACCTGGCCAATATGCAATTATCCTACACGTCGATTCGTGCCCCGTTTGATGGAATTGTCAACCGTATTCCGCTGAAAACAGGAAGCCTGGTCAACTCGGGAACCTTACTCACTACCATATCCGACAACAAATCGGTGTATGCATATTTCAATGTGTCGGAGATCGAGTATCTGCAATTA
>DATCJQ010000184.1:0-2649 GCA_036562745.1 Flavihumibacter sp. | reverse complement strand
TTTCTGAACAGCTGGAACCGTCATGATTTCAGCGATATGAAAAACTATATCGCCGAGGATTGCGATTTCGTCAATATCACCGGCATGCACTGGAAGGGGCGGGAGAATATCCAGTATGCCCATCAGACCTATCACGATGATTTTTTCAAAGCCACGCCCATGGAGAAACGCTCGGTAAGGATCCGATTCCTGAAGCCCGATGTGGCCATTGCGCATATGGTCTGGCATATCGGTGAGTTTATCGCGCCCGATGGTAAGAAATGGGGTGGAAACGACGATCTGGCCACCATCATTTTTGTGCAACGCGGGGGGGAATGGATGATCACCGCTTTGGAGAATGTACAAATTGTTGCAGAAGTGCAGCAGTTCGATCCGGTGAAAATCAGGGCTAAATCCACGGAATGATTCGGTAAGAAAGGAGAGTAGTCTGATTAGGGTATAAGGATTTCAGGTTATTGATAACCGAAATGATTAATTTAACCTATTCAACCTAATCTTATGCCTCGATGCAAAATTTTGCTTCTCGTTCTGGGTCTCCTTGCCAGCCGGATCACTCTAGCACAAAATTCCGACTCATTGCAATTGGCCAGAGCCGCAGAATCCTTTCTCAAAGCCTTCACCTCCTTCGATTGGGAAACCTTTCGTAATGCGTATTCAAAAGAGGCTACCATGTTCTTCCCGATCTGGGATCATCGTGAACGCAAAACCGGTAAGGCCGAACTCGAAGCAGCCTGGCTGCATGTCTTCCCCGAATTCATCGACACGGCCAATCGCTTCGATTTCCGGATCGAACCCCAGAACCTGCTGATCCAGGCATACAACAACACAGGCATCGTCACCTTTCAGTTTGGTGATGAAGAGTATCTTTCGCGTCGCACCCTGGTTTTCGTGAAAGAAGGCGGCGAATGGAAAATCGTGCATATGCACGCATCCGGTGTCAAGAAACCCGCAAACTGATCAATTCGCTTGACCGAATTGGTATAGCCTGAAATCATTTCGGCAAATCGCAAATCGCTTCCTTATACAACCGGTGATTCTGCAGCCGGTTAATCGTGGGACGGATAAACAGCAGGAAGAAAAAGGAAGTAAACGAATTACTGACGGTAAACGCCATCGCCACCTGCAGGGAGGGATCGTCGCTGAACGAGGTCGCAATCTGTTTGAGCAGACCGAAAAAGGGAAACATCAGGATCACGCCAATGATATTGAAGGCCGACGCTGCGCGGGCCACCAGTTTCGACAGCGAGGAGAACTTGTAACTCACGATCAGGGCCGTGGAAGTGGTGCCGATATTGGCGCCAATAACGATCGGGATGGCGATATCTATGTTAATGGTACCCTGGCTGAGCAACACGATCACCAATCCCACCACTACCGAACTCGACTGGATAATTACGGTAATCACGATTCCATAAATGATGCCCAGCAATGGGTTGGATGCTTTGGATAACACTTCAACCAGGTAAGGGTCGCTTTTAATCGGTGCCATGGCATCGCTGATTACGGATAGCGAAAAGAAGATAAAGCCGAAAAAGAAGATCGATTTTCCGGCTACCGCAATTTTAGTTGGAATCATACTGATTATTGTACCCAACACGATAAACAGCGGCCCGAGAAAAGAGGCATTCATGGAAACGATCCAGGCGGTGGAGGTGTTCCCGATATTGGTGCCGAGCAAAATAAGGATACTATCGCGGAAGGTGATTACTCCGGCGTTGACCAGCGAAACAGTGATGGTCGAAACCAGTGTGCTCGATTGAATGATGGCGGTAACCAGTCCCCCCAGCCAGAATCCCCCCAGGGGGAGCTTGGTAATTTTGCCGATCCAGGTTGACAATTTTTCCGCTCCCAGGTTTTCGATTTCCTTGCTGAAACTCTGTAATCCGAATACGAATAAGGCAATGGACGAAATAATCACAATCACAGTCTGGAGATTCTCAACCATATTTCCCGGTTATAGTTATTTTTATAGAGCAATTTAATCTAAAAGGCGGGTAAAGGTACAGGCCGGCACGCATCAAACGAATGACAGAAATCATGAACCACCAATGGACAATTACAAGAACAGATTCTTCGAATAAGGATTTTCAACATCTCGTCCATCAGCTGGATCAGTATCTGGCCATACGAAACGGAGACGACAATGCATTTTTCGCACAGTTCAATAAGATCGATAGGATTCGGCATGTGGTGCTCGCTTACCGGGATGAACAACCCGTGGGGTGCGGCGCCATGAAGGAATACGATCCCCATACCATGGAAATAAAACGGATGTTCGTGCCTGCAGCCCTTCGGGGCAAGGGCATTGCACGATTGGTATTGGCAGGTCTCGAATCCTGGGCCCGGGAACTGGGCTATAAACGCTGCATCCTGGAGACCGGCAACGATATGCGCGACGCCGTCGGCCTCTATACTAAAAGCGGTTATTCGACGATCCCCAACTACGGTCAGTACGCCGGCGTCGATTCAAGTGTGTGTTTTGAAAAGGTCCTCTAGAGCTGGGGGCTGCTTTTGCCTGCTCTTGTCTATCTTATTTCGTTTGTCTTTGTCAGGTGATTTTAGTCTCTTGTTATTAATAGACACAGCTCGCATTTGGGCGGAGTGATTGACCCCTTGCCCCCTTGCCCCCTTCGTTCCCTTCGTTCCCTT
>DATCJQ010000462.1:0-7927 GCA_036562745.1 Flavihumibacter sp. | reverse complement strand
ATGCAGATGCAACTGCCACTGATTCGATCCCGATGCAGCTCTATAAACTGGCCCACAACCATTTTAATCTCAACCGGAGCGACGACATGGTGGTTATGGTAATTCAACCCACGGCCGGTGTGGCTGGCAAATCAACGCTTATTGAAGACCTGCAGACCAAACCGCTGGTGAAAGTGGATACCGACCAGGAACTCGTGTACTGGGTGAAAAATATCACCGGCAAAGCCGATACCGCCGTGGTTGACCTGTATAATAACGGTCGAAAATTCGCTACCCAGCGTGTATATCTTCAACCGGGCGAGCACCGTCGGATGGTGAGCAAATATCGTCCTGATGTTCCGGGCATCCAGATGCTGCAGGTGGGAGAGAAAACCGTTCTCGCCAAAGCCTATGAAACGGCCACCGATAAGCAGGTGCTAAAAATCACAACCGGCAGCAACAGGCCGGGTGATAAACTGCGCGATTTATCCGGACTCAAAAACGATGGGCAGTGGATCGAGGAAACCCGCCGCATGCTGGATAATTCCATTTCCACCGTCAACTATGTGCGTTTCGATAATTCGCCCTCGCTCGATGAGCTGGAAGAGGAAATCACTGTAATGGCCTGGGTATATCCGGAAGCCAAACAGTCTATGGCCGATATCGTTTCCAAAGGCGATTTTATCGTGTTCCAGATCACCGGGGGCAAGCTCAGCTTTTTCGCCGGCGGATGGGGACAGGGAAGCTGTGATGTGCCCCTGCCCAAAGACTGGGAAAACAAATGGCACCATATCGCGGGCGTATGCAAGGGACGTGAGTTCACCGTTTATCTGGATGGCGTGAAAGCCGGCAGCTTTACTATCGACCGCGCGGTGAACCTCTCGAGCAAACTGCGCTGGGTAATGGGCGGCAATGACGAGTTCCCCGATCAACGTTATTTCAAAGGAAAGATCACCGGATTCAAAGTGTACTCCGCTGCCTTGTCTGCTGCCGAAATCGAGCAGGAAATGCTGCCCATGGAGTAGGGAGGAATCGTAAGCAGAATCAGAGGAATAGGGAAGAAAGGATTAAGGGGAATCTTATCGGGATTTACTACCTTGTAGGAAACCCCTTCCCAATGCATAGTCCCTACGCCGATGCCACAACCAGCCGGTTCTACAATCTGCTGTTCTGCGATGAGCCTTCCCTGTTTACCGGCCCGGATGCCAATGGGCACTCAAGTGCTGATGCCCAGGGTAACACCAACTCTGGTTTTCAAAATGGCGCAGCCAATGCCGGGCAGGATTGGAGTGATCCACGCTGGCGGCTGCTGCGATACCGGCAACAGGCTGCCAATGGGCAAGCCATCGCCGTAAGGGAATTGCTCGGAATGGTGGTGGAAATCGGTATGGATCACGGACTCGAAGTGCTGGCATCCTATCCCAACGGATCGCATCGTTATATCAATCAGCTCGGCAGTATTCTGATCTGGGAGGCCACGGAGGATCAGGAGATGCAGGATCTCACCAGCCGGCTCTTCGCGGAGGGTCTGCGCATCATGAACCAGATCGGTCCCTGGGACCAGGCAAGAAGACCCGCACCCACATTGGGAATGGCTCGCATCAGCATGCTGGGATCCGACGGGATCTATTTCGGCGAAGCGGGAGTGAACCAGCTTTTCCGCGATCCGCTTGCCGCACCCGCACTACAAACCGCTACGCAGATTCTGCGTCTGCTGGTGCAGAAGGGGCGCCCAGCAACTGGAAATGCCGTATAACCTGGTCGGCACCATCATAATTGCAGCAAAGCATCACCCTGAAACCCAGTTCACCAAACAAGATCAGTTCACCGGTTATGGTTTGTTCCTTAGCGGAAGCTTTGAGTTCAATTGAATGATAGGGAACAAAATCTGCTATCTTATCTTGTAATGAAATCGGTTGTACATAACCGTTAGGAACAGACGAAGGATGCATCCAGTAATTCGCGGCTTTTGCGGCCCAATCAGCACGCTTCCATTTCAGCATTAAGAAATTGGTGAAGATTTTAAGTACTGCCGCATGCAGCAGATTTTCCTTATCTTTTGACCCCTCCGGCTGAGAAATCTGGATCGCCCTGATCTTTTCCGGCCGGTTCCTGCGATCGGGTTGAGTTTTGTAGAATGCGATATAAGGACGGCAAATCCCGGTTAGCACACGATCGATCCGGTTACCTGCTTTTTTATTACAGTATTGGCACAATAGTCGTTTACTCTTCAGGGTGCCCCCGATGGCGCTGGGCAGTATATGTTCCCAGGAGCTGTTCAAACGGTTGAGCGTGGTTCCGCAAGCGTAACATTGTGCCATAGGCGATGGAACAAAGATAACCTTTATACTATGGACAAATTGGATCTTACCCGGCTCTATCCCGATTATTTCAAAGCGGGAACCAAACCGGTACTGGTGCAATTGGGAAAAGCCCAATACCTCTCGCTCACCGGCAAAGGCGATCCCTCAGCGCCGGATTTCGCCGAACGTGTACAGGCCCTCTATTCGGTGGCCTATGCCATCAAATTCAATTCAAAACAGGCGGGAAAGGATTTTGCGGTTCCCAAACTCGAAGGTCTCTGGTGGTTTGATGAAACCCGATTTCCCGATCAAACGATCAGTACCGCGCCGCAAAACGTACCACGATCGGAATGGGAATATCGGGTGCTGATCCGCATGCCCGATTTTGTGCAGGAAGCCGACCTGCAACTCGCCAAACACACGGTGTACAACCGGAAAAAACTGAACCTGGCGCGTGATATCGAATGGTTTGAAATGAATGAAGGTTTATGCGTGCAGATCCTGCATGTGGGACCCTTCTCCACCGAACCCGCATCGCTCACCCTCATGGAAAATTTAATGGAGATGGAGGGACTCGTGCGCAACGGACCACATCATGAAATTTATCTCTCTGATTTTAATAAAACCGATCCGGATAAGCTAAAAACCATTCTGCGCGAGCCCGTGCGGAAAAAAAATTAAATTGCCATATGAGAAAAATCCTAACACTGCTGATGCTGGCTTTAAGCCTGAGCTTTGCATCCCATGCCCAGGAAGACACTTCCCGTATTTACCAAAAACTGGCTTCCATTGCCGTTATCGATCAGAAAGTGATGATGCCCATGCGCGACGGTATTCGCCTCGCGACGGATATCTATCGTCCCAAAGGCGATAAAAAAGTGCCGATCATTTTCTCGCGCACGCCGTACAATTTCAATACCTGGATCGATGGCAAGCTGTCAACCCGCACCCTCGAGGCGGCATATGAAGCCGTGAGTCGCGGTTATGCTTATGTGGTGCAGAATGAACGCGGACGCTTTTTCTCCGAAGGCGAATGGGATATTCTCGGCACGCCGCTCACCGATGGATACGACGCATTCGAATGGATGTCGAAACAATCCTGGAGCAACGGAAAAATTGGTGTGATCGGTTGTTCCTCCACCGCCGAATGGCAGATGGCAGTGGCCTCGCTTGGTCACCCCGCCCTTGCCGCCATGGTTCCCCAGGGTTTTGGTGCCGGCGTGGGTCGGGTAGGGCGTTTCCACGAACAGGGCAACTGGTATCGTGGCGGTGCGCAGCAGATGCTGTTCACAACCTGGCTGTATGGCACACAAAATGATATCATCCGCCCGCGTTTCCCGGTAGGAATCAAACAGGAAGACCTGCAGCGACTGCAACGTTACTGGGATATGGGGCCGGAAATGCCGCGGGTCGACTGGGCCGACAAACTCAAACATCTTCCCGTAAAAGATATTATCAAAAACGTGAACGGACCGATTGGTGTTTACGAGCAGATGATCGTTCGCAAACCCAACGATCCCGCCTGGTATGAAGGCGGACTCTATCACGACGATATGCCGCTGGAAGTACCGGCATTCTGGTTCGTGTCGTGGTATGATGTATCATCCGGACCTAATATCGAACTCTTCAATCATGTTCGGAAAAATGCGAAAACCAAGCAGGTGGCCGACAATCAGTATCTGGTGATTGCGCCGGTATTGCACTGTGCTTACAAGCGCGCAACGGAAAATACCATGGTGGGACAGCTATCCGTGGGCGATGCGCGTCTCGATTATGATGAACTCACCTGGTCGTGGTTCGATATGTGGCTCAAAGGCGAGCAAAACGGTTTCAAGGAGAAAAATCCGCGTGTACGTTATTACACGATGGGACTCAACAAATGGCAAACGGCCGACAGTTTCCCGCTCCCCAATACCGAAATGCGCAGCTTCTACCTGAACAGCGGTGGCAAGGCCAATACCCGTTTGGGCGACGGTCAGCTTAGCCTGAAGAAGCCCGGCGCCAAAGCCCCGGCAGATAAATTCATCTATGATCCCATGAATCCTGTGCCTTCACACGGTGGCAATGTATGCTGTACCGGTAATGCCATTCAGGGCGGTGCCTTTGACCAGTCTGAAATCGAGCTGCGCAACGATGTGCTGGTTTACACATCCGAAGAATTGAAAGAAGGAATAGAGGTGACCGGATTTATCGAAACCACTTTGTATGTGTCCTCAACCGGGCCGGATACCGATATTACCATTAAACTCATTGATGTGCATCCCGATGGCAAGGCCTACAACCTCGATGAAACCATTCAGCGTTTGCGTTATCGCGAGGGGTACGACAAGGAAGTGATGATGGAAAAAGGCAAAGTGTACAAGGTGGATCTGACGCCCATGGTTACCAGCAATTATTTCGCACCGGGCCATCGGATCCGGATCGAGGTATCCAGCAGTAATTTCCCGCGCTTCGAACGCAACCTGAATACGGGTGGCAATAATTACGATGAAACCGAGGGACAGGTGGTGGAGAATACCATCCATCATTCCAGCAAATATCCTTCGGTGATCAAACTGCCGATCGTTCGGAAGGGCTAGCGGCCGGGTATAGCCGAAACTTATCTTGTCTGATGCGATTGGTCGGGCTATTTGACCATTGGTCGGATTCCATTTCAGGGTGAGTACCTCTGCATTTATGTTTGGTGAAACAACCTTACCTATGCAGCGGATACTCACCCTGGTTTTTTGCCTGTGCTCCTATATCACCTGGTCGCAGTCGACTGATACCACGCAAGCGAAGAAGAATGCTGATACCCTTCGAATTGATACACTAAAGCCAGACAGAGTCAGGAAGGATAGTCCGGATACGGATACGCTCAAAACCGACACGCTTGCCACGGTTGTCGTAAAAGGGCAGAAGATGCTGGTGGAGAAACAGGCCGACCGTACCGTGGTGCAGGTGGATAAAATGCTCTCTGCTACGGGCTCCGATGTGTTTAAGCTGCTGGAGTTGGTACCCGGACTCACCATCGACGACGATGGCAATATCACCCTGAACGGAAAATCGGGAATCATGGTGATGGTGAATGATAAACCCACTTACCTGAGTGGTGCGGCACTGGTGAGTTATCTGCGCAGCCTGCCTGCTTCCGCGCTGGAAAAAATTGAACTCATGCCCACTCCACCATCGCGTTATGATGCGGCGGGTACGGGCGGACTCATCAACCTTAAAGTGAAGAAAAACAGTCTGCGTGGCTTCAACGGCAATGCGCAGCTGGCTTTCACGCAGGGATATCTTTTCTCTTCGAATTCCTCGGTGAATCTGAACTATCGCAACAATCGTGTGAACCTGTTCAGCAACCTCAGTCTCGTTACCAGCAATCGGTTCACCGATCTGGATATTAACCGCTACTACCATGATCCGCTGGGAAATCCCGATTACACTTTTGCCCAAAACACCTATATCCGCATGCGTAGCCAGTCGCCCTCAATACGCCTGGGCATGGATTACACGCTGAATTCCAAAACCACGATTGGTGTGTTGGGAAATCTAATGTTTCGTCCGGGCAGCCAGACCAACGATAACCAAAGCTGGATCACCCAGCCCGATGGCTCCCTGGATTCCTCCACCATCGCCCTTAACACTGAAAAGGACAAATGGAAAAATTATTCGCTCAACCTGAATATAAATCGCCAGATGCCCGGGAATGCCACCCTGACCGGCGATCTCGATTATATCCGCTACCAGTCTGTCACGCGCCAGCAGTTTAATAACCTGACTACCGTGGGCGCCAATAAAAGAACTGATGAGCTGAGAGGCCATCTGCCCGGTGAAATCGACATTCTTGCAGCAAAGATTGACTATGCAAGGCCCATAAAGAACTGGAAACTGGAAGCGGGTGCAAAATCCAGCATGGCGTATACAGATAACCGTTATAACTTTACTGCAATAGAAGGAGGGAGTGAATATCCCGATTATGATAAGAGCAATAATTTCCGCTATCGCGAGAATATTCACGCTGGTTATCTGTCTATGCAAACGGACAAGGGACCCCTATCCTTTAAAGCCGGACTTCGGGCGGAGGGCACTGTGTCAAGAGGACATCAGCTCGGTAATCCGCAGAAACCCGATTCCATCGTCCGCCGGAACTATATGAATCTGTTTCCGACAGTTTACATTGGTTACCGCCTCGATTCAGCGGGCAATCACCAGTTGAATTTCTCGTTTGGCAAACGGATCGAGCGGCCGTTTTACCAGGATCTGAATCCATACGTAACACCACTCGACAAATTCACGCTTTATGTGGGCAATCCTTTTTTGAAGCCCAGCATTTCAACCGACTATTCGATTTCCTATACATTCCGCAAAATGCTCACCGTAACGGCCACCTACAACGATATGCGGGATGCATTTACCGAGGCGATTACGGTGAACGGGAACAATTATATCAGTCGCCCTGATAACCTGGGTCGTAATCAGCTGCTTATATTCTCCACCAATCTGGGATTGCCGATAACCAAATGGTGGACCAGCAATACCTATATAGAAGCAGGAAACCGGAAGTTCCATGGCAAGGCCTTTATACGTGATATCGATTCCGCTGCCTGGTATGGTATGATCAATATCACGAACCAGTTTCAGATTGGGAAGGGCTGGTCGGCCGAGCTCGGCGGTTTTTATCGCACCAGTGTATTATTCGGACAGGTGTCCCTGGATCCGCTTTGGTTACTGAATCTGGGTGTGCAGAAAAAGGTGCTCAAGGATAAGGGCAATATCCGCCTGGCAGTTCGTGATCCCTTCTATTCGGCTATACGTGACGGTAAGATCCATTTCCTGCAGATGGCAAAGGCCGATTTCCGCAACCGTCCTGATTCGCGCACGGTAACCCTGAGTTTTTCCCTCCGGTTTGGATCGGGTAAACAGCAGTCTTCCCGCAAAACAGGCGGGGCAGAGGAAGAAATAAACCGGGTACGATCATAATCCGAAAATCCGGTGCAAAACAATCTGGCTAAATGTATGGTGAAGGAACTGCAGCCCATTAAATGATCAGCCGGCGGATGGAATCTTTATAGCCCCGGCTCACGGTAAGCGACTGTCCATTGGCCATGATGGCCTGGGCACCACCGGCTTCCTTATGCAGTTCACGCAGGTGTTCGAGGTTGATGATATAGGAGCGGTGGATGCGCAGAAAAACCGAGGAGTCCAGTTTCTGCTCGAGCAGCCCGATTCCGGTATTGCTTAAATAGGTACGGCGACCTGCATAAATGCGACAATAGTCCTTATCGGCTTCGATGTATTCAATATCGCGCACGGCTAAATTGATGAATCGGTTGCCGAATTCCACCAGGATGCGCGTGGGATAGGAGCCTGGTGCGGGCTCGGACGGTAATCCCCCCGAAACCTTTAGTGAGTCCGGGACCGTCTGTGATTTTCCACAGCGCGAGCTGGATATCGTTGTATGCTTTGTCCAGTTCAGATTCCGATCCCGGCTCAGGCGGCAGGTTGACGATAAAATCCTGCACTCTGAGTTTGGTTACCCGGTCGAACAGTTTGAGGAAAAGCATCAGATTCGGATCAGCGGTGATGGGCCCCACTTCATAAAACCAGTCGGCAATATTGTATTGTGCATCGAAGAAACTGACCGGAGGCGTACGTCCTTCGTT
>DATCJQ010000173.1:0-3785 GCA_036562745.1 Flavihumibacter sp. | reverse complement strand
CACACTGTATAAGGGCAAAGAAGTGGTTAAACGCAACGTGAACAGCGAAGTGGCCGTGGATGAGTTGATACAGTTGCTTAAAGAGAACGAGGCCTGGGTTGAGCCGTAGTGGGTGAAGGGAGAAAGGAGAAGGGAGAAGGGTGAAGGGTGAAGGGAGAACGGAGAACGGAGAAGGAAGAAGGGTGAAGGGGGAATGGAGAAGGGAGATTTATAACTCGTGGCCGCAAAACTTGCAGAAGCCAGCGTCGGGATCGTGCCCGTCCTTACCGCAGGATGGACAGGCCTTAGTAAGCTTGGCCTGACGTCCGAATTGTTTGGACATTTCCACCGTAACAATACCCGTCGGTACGGCGATAATTGCATAACCCAGTAACATTACGAGCGATGCCACCATTTTCCCCACGAAAGTGAGTGGAGAAAGATCGCCATAACCCACAGTGGTGATGGTCACAATGGCCCAATAAATACTTTGCGGAATACTGCTGAATGCCGGGTTCACCGGACTCTCGGCCACATATACAATGGTTCCCAGGATCGTGCTGAGCAGCAGCACAAAACTCAGGAATATGCCGATTCTTCTTGCGCTGGCACGCATCGCCATCATGATGCCCGCGCCTTCATATACGAAATGCGTAAGTTTCATAATGCGGAAAACCCGCATCAGCCGGAGCGCGCGGATCGACAACAGAAAATGTGAAGCCGGAAGAATCAGACTGAAATAGGTGGGAAGTATGGCCAGCAGGTCGATGATCCCGTAAAAACTCCGCGCGTAACGCAGCGGTTTCTTAACCACCCACAGACGCAGGATATATTCTATTGTGAAAAGTATGGTGATGATCCATTCAAGAATAATGAGTTCGGGTCCCCATTTTTCGAATACAGAAGGAATGCTCTCCAACATCACCACCGCCAGACTCAGAAGAATCAGCAGCAGCAGCATTAAATCGAATCGTCTGCCAGCCTTTGTCTCCGCTTCAAAAATGATTTCAAATAATCGGGTCTTGATACTCATTGCCAAATTGGGCTTTGACTTGATTTGCAGGTTCAGTTACTTCCGCTTGATGCTCACGATCATCACAGGGGGATCAAAATATTGATTCGTTTCCGGCTTGCGATAGATTTTGCGTACAACATCCATGCCCCGGGTCACTCTGCCGAAAGCGGCATAGCCCTGGCCATCGGGATTGTTTTCTCCGCCGAAATCAAATCCTGGTAAATCCGTTACCGTGATAAAAAATTCCGAAGTGGCACTGCCAGGCTCCTCCCGTGCAAGCGATAGGGTGCCGACCACATGCGTGAGTCCGGTTTTATCCGTGGATTCATGCGGAATCCGCGGCAATTCGGGACGTTTCTTCGTGCGGCTCCAGAGTCCGCCCTGGATCAGTTCAGCCTTCGGCGCATTGGATGGCTGATTCTCATCGCTCAGGATTCTGTAAAAAGATGATCGATTGTACAATCCCTGGTCAACGATCGATAAAAACGCGGCCACCGACTGTGGTGCTTTATCAGGATAGAGTTCCGCGATGATATCACCCTCCACGGTCTTAATCACCACCTCCACTTTGTCGGATGTACCCCTGTTCTGACAGGCACCCAGCCCGATCATCAGTCCCAATCCGATTGTATATAAAATTTTTCGCATAAAATTTCAAGTCCGCCAAAGTTCAGTTTTTTCCTCCACGTGAAATCACCCCGCTCACCCGACGGGTACCCGACGGGTGCCCGTCGGGTGAAAAAAAGTGGTAACTTGAGGGGACATAAACTGAAATTATGGCTGCTATCACACTTACGGTCAATAACAAGCAACATAAACTCGACGTGGATCCACAGATGCCGCTGCTTTGGGCGATCCGCGATTTTGTTGGACTCAAGGGTACCAAATACGGATGTGGCATGGCGCAATGCGGGGCATGCACTGTGCTGATCGACGGCAATCCCATCAGAAGTTGCAGCATGACGGTGGCAGCGGCGGCCAACAAGAAGATTTCAACCATTGAAGGACTTTCTGAAAATGTGGAACATCCGGTTCAGCAGGCATGGATCGAGCTGCAGGTTCCACAGTGCGGCTATTGCCAGTCGGGACAAATCATGTCGGCGGTGGCGCTGCTGAAGAAGAACCCCAATCCCACCGATGCCCAGATCGATGCGGCCATGCAGGGAAATCTGTGTCGTTGCGGCACCTATCCGCGGATCCGCAAAGCGATCCATCGCGCGGCCGAACTGATGAAGGCCAAACCGTTTTAGTAAGATCTGCGTTTTGTTGGACAAAAGGCTATTAAAAAAGATAATATGCGTACGAATGTATCCCGTCGCCGGTTTCTCCAGTTGTCAGGAATCACCGGTACCGGACTACTGCTTGGTTTAAGCGGAGCAGAAGGCAAAACACTGGGCGGACTTGTGAATCTCAGCGATGCGTCCAACCCGGTGGGCGTGACTCCCTTTGTGTTGATAGATCCCGCCGGAGGCATCACCATATTCAACACCAAACCCGAAATCGGACAGGGCACATTCCAGTCCATCCCCTCGCTGATTGCGGAAGAACTGAATCTGACCCTCGACCAGGTAACCATACGTCAATCCGGTGGCGAAAAGGAATTGGGCAACGATCAGTTCGCCGGCGGATCTGCGTCTATACGTACCAGTTATACCAAATATCGCAAGGTCGGCGCAGCAGCCCGTGAAATGCTGATGACGGCTGCGGCATCCCAATGGGGTGTTCCTGTTGCGGAATGCAGCGCGGAAGGCGGCAAGATCTGGCATAGGGCAAGTAATCGCTCCGCAACCTATCAGGAACTGGCGGAAGCAGCTTCCAAACTCGAGGTTCCCAGGGAACCCAAACTGAAAGATCCCTCGGAATTCATATTGCTGGGTAAACGCGTTAAGCGCCCGGATGTTATCGCCAAATCCAACGGTACGGCGGTATTCGGTATCGATGTGGAATTGCCCGGAATGGTATATGCCAGCATCGAACGCTGTCCGGTTTTCGGCGGCAAGCTGGTCCGCTTCGACGATTCCGCCGCCAGAAAAGTGAAAGGTGTGCAGGAGGTGGTGACCTGCCAGCGTATCATCGGCAAGTATCGTTATGAAGGTGTGGCCGTGGTGGCCGACAATTACTGGGCGGCGGTTCAGGGTCGCAAGCAGTTAAAAGTGGAATGGGATTATCAGGGCTATGACCGGTTCTCCACCGAAGAATACGAGCAGAAATTGCGTGAACTCGCGAAAACAGACGGAGTAATCGACCATCAGCAGGGTGATTTCGAAAAAGCCTTTGCCGAAGCACCGGTAAAAATTGAAGCCTTTTATGAAACACCCATGGTATCGCATTCGCCCATAGAGCCGATGAACTGTGTGGCACATTGGAAACCCGACGGTGTACTGGAGATCCATACATCCACCCAGGTGCCTTTCAACGTAAAAAATAATTTCGCCAAAGAATACGGACTGGATCCTGAGAAAGTAAAAGTGCATGTGCAATTCAACGGAGGCGGATTCGGGCGGCGGCTCTATCCCGATTATATTCACGAGGCCGTGAGCCTTTCGAAGAAGATCGGCAAGCCCGTGAAAACGATCTGGTCGCGCGAGGATGATACCCAGCAGGGC
The DNA here is from genome assembly GCA_036562745.1 of Flavihumibacter sp. GTDB lineage: Bacteria > Bacteroidota > Bacteroidia > Chitinophagales > Chitinophagaceae > Flavihumibacter. The sequence continues at coordinate 185 of DATCJQ010000173.1, read as the reverse complement.
CCCTATCGTCCCATGACTTTTTCGGCATTCAAAGGCGCGCTGGATGCGAACAATAAGCCGATTGCATTTCAACATAAAGTGATTTCTCCCTCGATCAGCGCATCCAACAATGCGAACTACGACAAAACGAAATCAGATGGGGGCATGACCGAGGGCATCAGCGAGCAGGCCTATGAGATTCCCAA
>DATCJQ010000171.1:0-4710 GCA_036562745.1 Flavihumibacter sp. | reverse complement strand
GTTCTGATCTCCCGACGAATTACATGTTCCTTGGTTTTATCGTTACCGGCAATGTTTACGTTTTTGATGGTAGCCTGAGGTCCTTCACGCATCCGGATTTCGAAATCGATGGTATCATTATAAACGGCAGTCTCCACCGGATCAACCGAGAAGAAGAGATAACCATCATCCATATACAAACCGCTGATATCGCCTCCCTCGGGTGTCATTTGTTTACCCAGTTTGGTGTTCAGCGTTTCGAGGTTATAGATATCTCCTTTTTTGATACCGAGCAATACGTTCAGAATAGAGTCGGAATATTGCGTATTACCGCGCCAGGAGATATTTCCGAAATAATAACGGCGCCCTTCATCCACGCGCAGATCAATATTCAGATTTCCCTTACGGTTATAATACATGGTATCCTCAATGATCGTCGCATCGCGATAACCGAGTGAGTTGTAGTATTCCAGTACTTTTTCCTTGTCTTCGAGGTATTTGGTTTCGTTAAACTTGGCAGAGCTGAACAACTTGAAGCGGAAATAGGGATCCAGCAGGTTACCGGTTTTGGTAACGGAGAGGAAGCCCCAGTCTTTCAGGTATTCGTTCAGCTTAAGCGGTTTCTGCGCGCCGAAGCTGCTGGAGTCCACTTTGGGGAAAAGGGTGAGGCGTGTAATCTCCTTGGTACCCTTCATTTTTTTCTTGAGCTTCAGATCGTTTACCTGTTCGTTTCCGAAGAAACTGATCTGGTTGATCCGAACCTTGTTTCCCTTGGTAATGCGGAAAGTAAGTTGTTGTGTATTGATAAAGGCTGGATCCGGTTGCTCTTCGATGGTAACCTGGGCGCCCTGGAAACCTTTCTCCACATAATATTTGATAATATTCTCCACCGCCGTCTTCTTCATATTTTCGGTAATCACGCGACCTTTTACAAGTCCGGTCTTACCCGCGAGATCCTCCTGTTCGGATTTTTTCACGCCCTTGAAGGTAAAGTTCGACAAGCTGGGACGTTCGGTAACATGGATTTCGATGTAGAGATCCCGTCCCTGAACCTTGGTATAATAGATTTCAACGTTGGAGAAAAGGTTCTGCTTCCAAAGGTTGGTGATCGCCTTACTGAAATTATCGCTGCCCGGAATTACCACTTTATCGCCAACAGACAGACCGGAAATTGACAGGAGCAGGGATTCATCGCGGTATTTGGTTCCGGTAACGGTGATACCGGCAATCGTGTATTCCCGGGGATTTCTGGCGTTTGCCAATTCTTCCAATTCTGGATCGATTGCGGTGGGTCTTGTAGTATCCGGTTGTTGTGCCATCGCACTACGTCCAATCAACATAAGCAGTAAAGCGACAACTACAATTCTTGAATGCATCCAGTTGGTTTTAATAAAGTAGGCAAATTAAGGTGATTGTTTAAAAAAGCTTTGTTAAAGGGGGGCCTCCTGTACCTGGGCACTGGTTTTACCAAATCTTCTTTCGCGCTGCTGGAAATCCAGTATGGCATCCACCAGATCTTTCTTACGGAAATCGGGCCAGCGGATTTCCGTAAAATAAAGTTCGGCATAGGCCAGCTGGTACAACAGGAAATTGCTGATGCGGAATTCGCCGCTGGTCCTGATCATCAGTTCCGGATCGGGGAATCCGCTGGTGGAGAGATACCTGGATATCGTGTGTTGATCGATGGTATTCTCATCGAGGCGGCCTTCTTTCACATCGCGGGCGATGGCTTTCACTGCTTCCACCATTTCCCAACGACTGCTGTAACTCAGGGCCATGATAAGTTGGAGCCCGGTGTTTGCAGCCGTCAGATCCTGCGCTTCCTGCAATTCCTTCTGCGCGTTTTCCGGCAGCATGGTGCGGTCGCCAATAACATGTAGCTTAATATTATTACGGTTCAGATTTTCAACTTCCTTGCGGATTGTATCCACAAGCAGTTCCATCAGACCGTTGACTTCCTGTTCGGGACGATCCCAGTTTTCGGTACTAAATGCATAGAGCGTGAGGTAGCCGATTCCGAGTTCGGCGCATCCCTCCACTATATCGCGTACACTTTCCACCCCATGAAAATGGCCGTATAAGCGATCCTGGCCCTTTTCCTGGGCCCAGCGACCATTGCCATCCATAATAATGGCTATATGACGGGGGAGCTTTTGCCGGTCAATTTTCGCTTCAAGCGAACTCATTTGATCAAATTTCAGGGTGCGAAGGTACGGAAAATGCTGAACCCGTTGTAATATGGGCTTTTGCTAGAGTTTGGCACTCGGACAACGGTACCTGCTCAGGTTGAAACTCACCGTAAACTGGGCGGTTATAAACTGGTCCTTCTGACCGGCATAACCCCGCTGACGGCCCTCAATACCAATGATTTCACCCGTTTCGTAGCTCCGGTCCTGCAGCAAGAGGGCGGGCGTTGCACTGCCATCGGGCAGGAGCGGGAATTTGTCGGCGCCCACATAGGTGGTGCTCACGTCATCCAGATAATCAGTATTGGTAAAGCGATGGAGTACCTCAAATCCCAGGTTCACTTTGTCGTTCAGGGCATACTTTACGCCCACCCCAAACGGGATGGCAAATGCCATGCTGCTGTAAGGTTTGCGGTCGGGATAGGCAGCTGTGCCCTGCCCCTCGGTACCCAGCGGACGCAGGAAATATTTTTTTCCGCCCAGATAGGCATAGGGATCATAGCTGAAAATGCTGGCTCCGATGGTCACATAGGGAGTGAAGAAATAATCATTGGAACCAGGTACGAACTTGAAGAAATTGAAATCACCCTGCAGTGCCAGCTCCCAAACATTGCTGTTGAAGCTGAGGTTGCGGCGGCGCTGAAACTCGTTATCGGAATAATATTTATCGGCATAGCCCAATTGTGCAAACTGGCCGCCCACCCGAATCGCGATATAGTTACCAAACTGTTTTCTGAAAAATACCCCGAAAGCCAGTTTGGCCCGGTTCACCTTGGCAGAAGTGTTCAAATCGCCAAAATAATGCGCGGCACCCAGAGAAAGGCCAACTTCCCCCTCATGAGTGATCGATTCCATTTGTGCCCGGGCTGCTGAATGCAACATTACTACACACAAAACGGGCAGGATGAGTTTCTTCATAATGCAATATAACGCATAAATATTATGGGTTAGGATAAAGGAAATGCTAATTACGTGTATCCAGCCCCCAGGAAAGTTTGGTTCTCAAAGTACTAAGGAAATTATTTTCATTGAGACGGACAATACTTACATCAAATTTCTCCCTCTTAACGGCCAGCTGTATGGATTTATTGACGATCTCCCTCCGGCTGTCGAGCGCACATATAAAATTTTCAGACCGCGATTCCACTTCAAAGGATATAATATTATCATCGGGCACCACAATGGGACGTACATTCAGGTTATGCGGCGCCACGGGCGTTATCACGAAACTGCCCGAGTCGGGAAACACAATGGGTCCACCGCAGCTCAGGGAATACCCCGTGGATCCGGTGGGCGTGCTCACGATCAGGCCATCTGACCAATAGGTATTGAGGAATTCACCGTTCAGATAGGTATGAATTTTAATCATCGGAGATGTATCCGTCTTGTGGATGGCAAATTCGTTCAGTGCATAGGGGGTATCGCCGAACAGTAATTTGTCCGCATCCAGGTGGATCAGTGAACGCCGATCAATCACGAACTGCCGGTTTACCATCGAAGCAACGGCGGTCTTAAGTTCCTCCCGTCCGATGCTGGCAAGAAATCCGAGCCTTCCGAAATTGATTCCGAGAATGGGAATCTGTTTATCTCGAACCAGGGTAACCGTATCGAGCAGGGTGCCATCTCCTCCTAAACTGATCACAAACTCTATGCTGTCGTCCAGATCTTCAGACCGTGTAAAGGTGGAAAGGCGATCAGAGGGAAAACTCACCGAAGTCCGGATCTGCTCGAAAAAAGGCAGAAAGATTACCGGTTCGATCTGCAGGCTGCTGAGTTCATTAAACAGGTTTTGTATTTCCGAATAACCATCCTGGTCGATTACCCGGCTGTAAATCGCCACTTTCATGTATCTGTTGTGTGTTTTGGCCCCCGAAAGATAGGGCATTAAAAGTCATTCCGGACGTGAAAAAAGAATCCGTTCTGACCAAATTGGTTGAAACTGTATTCGAAACGCAGCACCAGGTCGTAGAGGGTAACCACATCAATACCCGCACCGGCGGTTGCCATCAGCTTATTGTTAAGCGAATTGGTTCGGAAATATTTGGAATGGGAATATCCAATATCTGTATAGGTCTTGGCATAGATCCGGAAGGGGATCCGGTCGTGGCTCTGACTTCGGATGGGCAGAGGGATGGAAAAATTCAGCATTTCCCTTCTTAAGGTGTTTCGCGACATGCCACCAACCACACCATCCACTACGTATTTCTCAAGTCCGCGGAGGTAGAAATCGCCAAATCCGAACATCCGGTTTTGAACAAAGGGTTGCTTGAAGGGCAGTTTCAGATTCCCGGTAAATTGTGAGGAAAAGGAAAATTTGCTGCCCAGTTCCCAGGCTTTGGTAGCCCGAACAGTAAGGTTCCACATGCCCGCATCGCCCCCGAAGCCGCGGCGAACCAGCTGCAGATCGGCCATAAAGCCTCTTAACGGATAGGGATAATAATCCACGTCCAGATAGGTCATCAGGTAACTGAACTCGGGATATACCACCTTGGTTTTGCCGTTTTTACTGATATAGTTGGGATTGATTTCCCAAACGGCGCTGTCG
>DATCJQ010000169.1:0-1699 GCA_036562745.1 Flavihumibacter sp. | reverse complement strand
TTTCTGATGCCCACCAGCGGACGCAGATTCAGGGGCATGCGTTTAAATGCCTGAATCCACACCAGGCGCGCAAGGCGGCTCTTCGGCGCCCAGGGCAGTTTCTGAAAAAAGGTACTGTTTAATCCATCATATGGATCATACCCCTTGAACTCCTCCTTCTCGCAGAAGTCCTTCAGTTTCTGAAATGAGGACTGTACCTTATTGCTCATTGAATTCAACATTTTGTGGTAATCCGGTAGCCAGACTGTCCAGTATCCGGAAAGTGGTAAGCGTGGTTAAGCAAATGGAACGGAAAGCAATCGGACTGGGTTTGCCCTGTTGCAGCGATTCAATAAAGCTGTGCACTTCATTTTTGTGTCCCTTGTCAGGTGAATTCAGTTTGATTTGTTTTCCGTTTTTATAGAGCAGTCCGTTCCGGAAATCGTTGATCACCCCGATTTTGCCGGCACAGAATACTTCAATCAGTTCCTTGGGCATGCCCTTATCGCCATTGGCCAGATAAGCGAGATTACCTACCGAACCATCGGAGAACTTCACCACGATGGCGATATTATCCGCGGGCGTAATAGCCGCGTTGGTGCTGCTGATGCAATCGGCATACACTTTCACCGGTTCTGCATCCGTGAAATACTGCATGAGGTCGATAAAGTGACAGATCTCCCCAACGATACGTCCGCCACCGATATCCGGTTGCTGGATCCAGTGATCCTTGGGAATCAGTCCGCCATTCACGCGAATATTCACCACCATGGGTTCGCCTGAATTGGCCATTTCCGCCTTGATGCGTTTGCTCACATCGGCAAAGCGACGGTTGAAACCCACCATCAGCGATTTGTCGGATTTCTTCACGGCTTCCACCACATCGGCCAGCTGATCGTCGTTCATGGCCAGCGGCTTCTCCACATAAACATGTTTGCCCGCCTGCAGTGCCTTGATGGTTAATCCGGCATGTGAAGAGTGCGGGGTGGCAATAAATACCGTATTGATAGAATCCTTGCTCAATACATCCTGCAGATCGGATGAGCAGAAATTGAATCCAAACTTATTGCCCACGTTTTTCGCCGTGATACCCCTTGAGGTAACAACGCCTTCCAAGGTGGCACCGGCTGATTTCACATTCGGGATCAGATAACTCTGTGCAAAACTTCCCGCGCCAATGAAACCGGTATTGATGGCAGCCAGCGGCGTTTGCTTCAATTCAACCTTACTGGCATGCTTGGTTTTGTTTTCAGAATATTTAAGCAGGATACCAATATGCGGCTCCTTCACCTTGCCCATGATGATATCGTAAGCACGCTCTGCTTCCTCGATATTAAATACATGAGTGATCAGGGGCTGAAGGTTGATCAGCTTTCTGGACAAGAGATCCAGAAATGCTTCCATATTTCGTTGTTCGGTCCAGCGCACATAGGCATAGGGATAGTCGTGACCATTTTCCTCATAATTGGAATCATAACGGCCAGGACCATACGAACAGGAGATTTTCAGTTCAAGTTCCTTGCGGTAGAAATGCGGATCGCGGGGCACGTCCATCTTCACGGCACCCACCACGATAATTTTACCTTTCTTACGGCAAAGCTCAGTCGATAATTCAATGGGGTCGCTCGACTGTGTGGCAGCGGTAATAATTACGGCATCAAAACCATGTCCGTTCGTGAAGTTTTCGCAGGCGGCCAGCAAATTCGGATCGTTCCGGTTC
>DATCJQ010000165.1:0-3514 GCA_036562745.1 Flavihumibacter sp. | reverse complement strand
ATCCACCACTTCGCGATAGCGATCCAGATCGATCTCGCCCTCGGTTTTCGCAATCACCACCGTAGCGATGGAGTTGCCGATGAAATTCACCACCGCGCGCCCCTCACTCATAAAACGATCCACGCCAATCAGCAGCGCCAGACCCTCCAGGGGAATGATCTGCAGCGCCGTTAAGGTAGATGTCAGCACAATAAATCCGCTTCCCGTTACGCCCGCAGCCCCCTTACTGGTGACCAGGAGGATAGCGATCACCGTTAGTTGCTGTCCCAGCGACAGATTGATATCAAACACCTGCGCCAGAAAAATGACGGCCATGCTCAGATAAATTGTGGTACCATCCAGGTTGAAGGAATAGCCCGTCGGCACCACCAGTCCCACCACTTCCTTTTCACATCCCGCGCGGGTCAGCTTTTCCATCAGCGAGGGAAGGGCGGCTTCGCTGCTGCTGGATCCGATCACCACAAAAATTTCCTCCTTGATATAGCCCAGCAGTTTCCAGAGATTGATGCGGTAATACAAACAGATCAGGTTCAGCACCACAAAAATGAACAGGAACCCCGTGAGATAAAACGTGAGCATGAGTTTACCCAGCACGGTCAGGGTGTCGAAGCCGTACTGACCAATGGTATAGGCCATACCACCGAAAGCGCCAAGCGGACTCAGGCGCATCACGATATGCAGAATATTGAAGAGTACTTTGTTGATTTTTTCAAAAGCGAGCAGCAGACTCTGTCCGGATTCTCCCGTCATTTTTAAACCGATGGCAAACAGTACCGCAAAAAACAGGATCTGCAGAATATCGCCCTTGGCAAACGCATCCACCACGTTGGAAGGCACAATATGCGTGAAGAATTCGGCCCAGTCCATTTCTTTGGCCTGCTCGGCCATTTTTTCCACCTGATCGCTGGATCCGCCGGAAAAACTCACCCCCGCACCGGGCTTTACGAGATTGGCCGTTACCAGCCCGATAATCAGCGCCAGGGTAGTTACTATCTCAAAATAGATAAAGGCTTTTAAGCCCACCCTTCCCACTTTTTTCAGATCACCGGCTCCCGCAATGCCCGCCACCACGGTGAAAAAGATTACCGGCGCGATCACCATCTTGATCATATTGATGAAGGTGGTGCTGATCAACCGCGCACCGGAGGCAAATCCGGGGAACAGGGCACCCACAACAATACCAAGCACAATACCGATGATTACCTGAACATAGAGATGGCGTAGCAATTTCATAAGCGGTGTAAAAGTAGCGGAGATATTCGTTTTTTACTCGCTGCCCGAATTGGTGAGGTCAATCCGATACACGTCTGAGTTGTTCCGTTCGATATTTTCGATCAGAAATCCGCCCGGTTCCGGAATGATTTCCGCAAAATCGAAATGCCGGCAATCTTTCGGCAGGCCCTCAAAAACAAGCGTGAATCGTAAGGTTTGTCCCTGTACCAGGGGCGTCCAAACCGGAGCCAGTGAAATATTGGTGGCATGGAGCAGTGCGCTGCGGTGGTCTGAGTCGCGATCGATCAGATAGGTGGAAGGCCAGACCCGTACCAGCTCCCAGGGCGCGGAACAGGTTAGGGAGGCATGTACGATCACCTGTCCCGCTTCTTCCACTGATTCAAGCAGCTCCAGAACGGGTGAGTCTTCTAACTGTACGGCCGGCGTGGCCGGAGTAATAGATGCTGACATAGTTCAAACAGAAAGGTAAGATAAAAATTATCGGGCTATTGTAACGAAAGAGGAAATTGCACGACTATTACTATAAGATGCGAAACTAAAACAACCTTAAACAGGGGTGGGCATACAGGCAGAACAGGAATTTTTGGCGAGGATCGAGTCGAACCGCGGCATATTGATCAAGATAGCAAGGCTTTACACCGATACACCGGAAGACAGGGAAGACCTGATCCAGGAGATCGTGGCAAGGCTCTGGACCAGTTATGCCAGTTTCGAAGGGAAGAGTAGCTTTTCCACCTGGATGTACCGCGTGGCGATCAACACAGCCATCACTTTTTTACGGAAAGAAAAACGGCGATCGGAAACCATCGAAACAACCGAAACCTTCCCTGAATTGACAACCGATGACAAAGCCCGCGAACAGGCGGTACAAATGCAATTCTTTTATCGGGCGGTACAATTCCTGACCCCTGTGGAAAAAGCACTGGTATTTTATTTCATGGAGGGATTATCGCACCGCGAAATCAGCAGTCATCTCGGCATATCCGAAAATAACGCGAGGGTAAAACTCAGTCGCACCAAAGAAAAACTTCAGCAAATTTTAAAACAACTTGGCTATGAAAATTGAAGACTTCCAACAGGCATGGGACGCGGAAGGCAGCGAAGAATTAGTATTACCGGCCAAACTTGAAAAACTCCGCATGGCGCATCAACCCATCGACATGATCAAGAAAAATATGCGGCAGGAACTGGTGTATCAGAGCGCAGCAATTGCCTTTTTGGGAGTTTTTCCTTTGCTTATTGGGTTTAACCGACAGTTTTACTTCATCTATTATTTCGCATATACATCGCTGTTATTGGTTTCCGCGTATTACCTGGTTCGCTTTTACAAGTTCTCCCGGGTAATCCATAACTATGCGGTCAGTTCACTCGACAGTCTTTATGAACTCTATTACGAGATCCGCATCAATATGGAAGCCTATAAATCTTTTTCCTTCCTGCTCGTACCCTTCACGATCGTGGCGTCCATTTTATTTACGCTCCATTTGCGCATCCGGGTTGACCATGACGAGGAACTCTTCAAGCCTGCCGACTGGGTTTCATTTCCCCTGACCATCGGGATTATAATACTGGCAACAGTTTGGCTGACCAACTGGTGGGTGGAACATTATTATGGCAAGTACGCCCGGCAGATCCGCATACTGCTCGACGAATTAAAAGAATCTGCGTAGTTTTCAGTGCTATGGCAGAGGAAAACCAGGAACTGAAACTGCGCGACAAGCCGGTTGCTTCCACATCCTATGGATTGGAATACATCGAAGAAGGTGCATTAAAACAGATGGATATCGCCACCCGTTTACCGGTGGCCGTGGCCGGCGCGCTCATGCCCGATGCGCACCAGGGATACGGATTGCCCATCGGCGGGGTGCTGGCTACGCGGAATGCCGTCATTCCCTATGGCGTGGGCGTGGATATCGGCTGCCGCATGAGCTGTTCGGTGTACGATATCCCCGTGGACCATTTTCTGAAAAATCAATCCATCTATAAACGCGAGCTGATTGCCCAGACCAGATTCGGTGCCGGCGCGGGATTTACGCCTAAGGAGATGACCGATGATCCTGTATTAAGCAATAAGGCCTTTGATGAAATCCCGTTGGTGGGCCGGCTGAAGGACAAAGCAGCGCAACAGCTGGGCAGTTCGGGCGGCGGCAATCATTTTGTGGAATTCGGCATCCTGAAAGTGACCGAATTCGACCCCCTGCTTAATCTGCAACCGGGTAAATACCTGGCCCTGCTGACCCATTCGGGCTCGAGGGGACTGGGTGCCACCATTGCAGATCAC
>DATCJQ010000159.1:0-2184 GCA_036562745.1 Flavihumibacter sp. | reverse complement strand
GTTCTGCCTTCCGCATATGAAGCGAAGGAATTGCGAATACAGGTATCCTTACCCGACACGGATTATAAAAACGGTTGGTCGATCTGGGTTTATCCGGCGCAGCTTCCCGGCTCGGGGTCCGTGGGCGGCACGGTTTGTAATTCGATCAGGGATGCCGTCGTGGTCTCGCAATCACTGGAGGAAACCAGGCAGTTATTACGCGAAGGGAATACCGTTTTGTTTAATCCAGATACCTCCCTGCTGCGCGGACCCGATGGGCGCTACACCCCGGTGTTTTGGAGTCCCGTACACTTCCCCCATCAACCGGGTACCATGGGACTAATGCCCGATACGAATCATCCTGCATTTGAGTTTTTCCCCACCGATCATTTCACCAACTGGCAATGGTGGGATCTGGTTCGCCGGTCGAGGGTTATGGTGCTGGATTCTGTTTACCAGCATTGCCTGCCGGTATTGCCTGTGGTGGACAATTTTTTCAGAAATCGCAGGCTGGCGACCATCGTGGAGGCAGGCTATGGTAAAGGCCGGTTGCTGATGGTGACCATGGATATCAGCAAGGATCTCGCCACTCGTCCCGAAGCGCGGCAACTTCGTTACAGCCTGATCCGGTATATGGAGTCTGATCGCTTCGCTCCTGTCCATCAGTTCACGGACGAGGATTTCCGGTTTCTGTTCGGGGAGTAGACCCGTCGGGCACCCGTCGGGTACCCGACGGGTAGGGTGAGTATGCGAAAATCGGAATGGGTTGATCTTCAATCGAGTACTTCGTAGAGCATCATTTCGGCGGTTTTGTTTTTCAGGGCTTGCCGGCCGATGGGTTTGCAATTGAAGGACCGTTTGATCTTTTCATAGCAGTTTTCATTGATGAGGATCTGTCCGCTGGCGGCCACGCTCTGGAGGCGTTGAGCGGTATTGACCGTATCGCCGATCACGGTGTAGTCCAGCCGTTTCAGGGTGGCGGATCCGATATTGCCGGAAATCATTTCTCCGCTGTTGATGCCGATTGCTACTTTAGGAAAGAAATCGTTTTCGGCGGGCAGGGCATTGATCCGGTCGCGGATGGCGATGCAGGCATCAACGGCCCGGTCGAGATGGTAATCGCCTTTGAAAACCGCCATCACGCAATCGCCAATGAATTTGTCGATAATGCCCTCCTGCGCGATGATTTCTCTGGTGATCAGTTCGAAGTAGCGGTTCAGCATTTTGACCACTGTGTCGGGGGACTCTTTTTCGCTGATTGCGGTGAAGCTGCAGATATCAATAAATGCAACGGACGCATCAATGTTATCATTGGCGGTTAATGAATTTTCGTATTCGCGGGTACCCATGAATTTAAGCACGCTGGCATCCAGGTACATTTTGAGGATGTTATTCTCTTTAATGGCCTGCAGGGTGTCTTTGAGCTGTTTAACGTATTTTATGGTCTTTTCCATTGTCAATTCCAGGTCTTCAAAATTGACAGGCTTGGTAACAAAATCGAAAGCGCCACGGTTCATGGCGGTTCGGATATTTTCCATATCGCCGTAGGCGGATACGATTACTGTTTTGGTAAGCGGGTTGCTTTCGTTCAGGCGGCTTAAGAGGGTAAGGCCGTCCATTTCCGGCATATTGATATCACTTAACACGATCTCGGTATCGGGATGTTCCTCTAACCGGGCCAGGGCTTCTTTGCCATTGGAAGCAAAAACAAAATCATATCGGTGTTCGCGAATATGTCGCCGAAATTTTTGGCGGATCAGTGCTTCGAGATCGGCCTCGTCGTCGGCCACCAGAATTTTAATCATGAGAGGGCGGTTTTAAGTTTTTCTTTCAGAACGGTGAAATCTACGGGTTTGGTAAGGAAGTCGTCGGCACCCAGTTTCATGGCCTGATTGTAGTTTTCTATATCGCCATAGGCGGTGATCATCATTACGATGGGAGGGGGCTTGTGGTATTTCTGCTTGATCCTTTCCAGTAGTTGCAGTCCGCTCATACCGGGCATATTGATATCAGAGAGGATGAGAATGGCTTCCTGTTTCTGATGATTCAGGTATTGGAGTGCTTCTTCACCGGAATGGGCAAAGGCAAATTCCATATCGCCTGAGCGAATCTCCTTCCGGAAGCGCTGTTCAAAAAGAGTTCGGACATCCAGCTCATCGTCAACTACCAATATCTTCATGCTAATTATTTTTAATGGGTAAATAG
>DATCJQ010000154.1:0-11884 GCA_036562745.1 Flavihumibacter sp. | reverse complement strand
ATTAAATATGTTAATACTATTACCTCCTGCTCTTTATTTACTGAAACAGGACGTTTTATCTACTGAAACATGGCGCGGAACGTGTTCCAGGGCGTGTTTTGCTGTGCCTGGGGGGTGTTTTGTGCCGCACTATTGGGTCGCGACTGGGGCTTGCCATAGTAACCATTTAAGAAAGGCGTAACCCCCGACCAGACGGTTTCCATCACGCCGAGATATCTTTCCTTCATAGCCGGTGTGGCCGTGCGACGAAACTCCGCCATATCCTTTACCTGCTGAACAGCCACATGCGGCTTGTTCCAGGAGCAGGTGATTACGGAAAAACCTTTCATCGCGAAATAGACGGCAGTTTTATCAGGACGCTCGTAATGCCAGTCGCATATTACCACATCCTTCGGTATCAAATCGATGGCGCGATACGTGAGGTTATGACTGCCTTCCCACATCCCGATGCCGGTGGTTTTGCCATCGATAAGGCGGTCGCCCCAAATCCATAATTGCCGGCCTTTTTCCGCTAATCGGTTACGGATAAGCGTTAGTTCATAGGCGAAGAGTTCAGCTTTATCACGGCCTCCGCAACGCGGACATTTATCTTCCCCGATATAAAAAACTTCGTCCATGCCCGCATGAAATGCCCTGGCCTCAAAAGCATCGCAGAGTTCATCCATCAGTGCAAATACGATGGGATGTACATCAGGGTGCAGCGGACAATAACTCTTGCAATAGAGTCCATCCTTATTCGGCCATTTGTATTCGGCCGGCATTTCCACCCACGGAGTTTCATCAAACTGCGGATAAACCTTCAGCAATTTGCCGAGGGAGCCGGCCCATGACTGGTGTCCCAGCAGATTGATCTGCGGAATAATTTCCATGTTGGTGGCCTTTGCCGTGGCAACCAGTTTTTTCACATCCTGCAGACTGAGAAATGGCGTGTCAACCAGTTCGGGATGGGATTTATACTGGAAGTGATAATCCACCCTCAGTATGAGGCGGTTGATATTGCGCGGCGCCAGTTCCTTTTGCATAAAAACAATAAAGGAATCGAGATTTTCTTTCGAAGGCGCTGCAATAGCGAAGGCTCGCACCGGGAACGAGTCGGTCAGGGCTTTCTGTGTGTAACCGGCTGAACCGATGGTCAGCATGAGCAAAAGGATGGCTCCTGTCAGCAAATTTTTCATATGCGATGGTTTAGTATTTCGCGGGTTGATTGGCGGCGGGCAGACTCTGTTTGATAAACTGACGCACATCCTCGTTGCTGCTGATCAGGTCTTCTTTACGCAGATACATCATATGTCCGCTTCTGTATCCCTTCCAACTGATACGGTTGGTAAAACGTCCGGCTGCATCCATTTGCCAGAGATTATATTTTGAATTAAAGTAATCGCAGGCACCATCGTAATAGCCCGACTGCACCATTACATGGAGATAGGGGTTCATGGCCATGGCCTTGCGCAGATCTTCGGCAGTGCGGTCATTGGTTCTGTCCCAGGGATGCACGCTTCCGAACATCTGGTATTTGAGATCGGTTTTAAATTTCAGGTTTTCGCGCAGATAGATATTGATAGGCGGCGTAAAGGAATGCAGCCATGAATTGAGTTCGGCATTATAATCGGGTTGTGATCCCGCTTCTTTTTTATCTATGCCCAGGTAACGCGAATCAAGACGGCCGATGGTGTATCCCTGATCGCGCAGCAGTTCTTTCCAGAAAAAGGATACCGGCACATCCAGGTTATGCTGGAGGATCTGATTCTCCGAGATGCCGGAATAGCGGGCCATTTTCGCGGCGATGGCCGTTTTCTCCTGCTGCGACAGCAATCCGCCTTTATGCATGGCCGGAAGTAACTCCTGCAGGGTGAAGTTCTCCACCTCAGGCAATACCTGCAGCAGATCTTTCTGTTGCAGATCGGCGGGCAGTTTCTTGTGATACCAGGCTGTGGCGGCATAATAGGGCAACCGGAGGGCGGCGTCGGTAGCGGCACCTCTTTCAATGCCGAGTTCGGTGGGCGACACAAGGATTACACCATTGAGATAAATCCATTGCGATTCCTGCAGCTCGCGGGCAAGTCCCGATACCCTCGTGGTGCCATAACTTTCTCCGATCAGGTATTTGGGCGATGCCCAGCGGTTATAGCGGGTGAGGAAGCTGCTGATCCAGCTCGCCAGGTAGCGTATATCGGCATTTACGCCGAAGAAGGTGGATCGGGGAACCGTGGAATCGACGATCCGGGAGAAACCGGTATTCACGGGGTCCACAAAGACGATATCGGCTACATCCAGAATGCTATAGGGATTGTCTTTGAAGCCATAGGGCTGAAGAGGATATCCCTCCTCATCAATATGAAGAACCTTGGGACCGGTATAGGCGATATGCATCCAAACCGAGGCGGAACCCGGACCTCCATTAAAGGAAAACACGATGGGGCGGGGGCCGCGGTCCTTCACATCGCTGCGTTCGTAATAGGTGAAGAAAAGTCCGGCGATTGCCTTACCCTGATCATTCCATACCGGCAGGGTGCCTGCTACGGCCTTGTAGGGTACTTTTTGTCCCTTAATCTGTACTTCATGTTGGGTAACTACGCTGGTGTCGGGATCGAATTTGAGGTTGTTTTTAGACTGAGCGCTGCCTGATCCGGCCAGCAGGATAAATAAGCCAAATAGAATAATTCGTTGAACCATGTCCTGATGTTTACGCCCTGAATGTACAAAATCGGCGGCAGAACCGGTCATTCCGACAGGCCTTCCCAGGCATTGGGTATCATCGGGAAAATTCGCTGAAACCCTTATCCAGACCGGCTTTTAACTTTTTTTAAAGAGGTTTAAAGTAAGTAAAATCCTTAAAACTTGACTTGGGGAGGCCTTCCCTGCGGTGTAAATTTGTAGGGCAATTGAGATTATAAGTTTGCAGCCCTTTCAGCACCCACTGCTTGATTGCTCCATAAAAAGGCTTCCTAAGATTGCTCCATCCAGCTAACTAACTGCACCAGATTGTTTGCGCCATCGAAGTTTTTATTTATTGCTCTAAACTCAAAAAGTTTTATATGAAAAACGTAAGCACCTCTCTGAAATCAGTATTTGCTACACTGGCCGTGGCCGTTCTGGTAGCACTCAGCGCAACTCCTTCCTTCGCTAACAACGAGAAAAAATCTAACAAAAGCAATCGTGTTCCGGTTGAAGTTAAATACGTAGGTTCCGATAAAGAATCTCCCGTTCTGGAAGTTAGCCTCGACAATGTTACTGGTGAAGCTATCACCGTTCAACTGCGCGAAATGGATGGTACCGTTCTGTACAGTGTAACTTCTTCAGAGAAAAAAATCACCCGTAAATTCCGCATCGACAATTTCAGCGTGGAACCCGTTAAACTGAAAGTAGTTGTTGCCGGAAAAGGAAAACCGCAGATCGACACTTTCGAAATCAATCGTCAGCGTGTTGAAGTTGAGAATATCGTGATCGCGAAATTGTAATCGCACGATTTATTTCCTGTCGGTTTTAGTATTTTAGTTGGATGAAAAAAATACTAAAACTCTGCTTAGCCTGCAGTATGCTACTGGCATACACTGCAGGCTTTTCTCAATTACGACTGCCTTCCATTCTTCAGTCGGGCATGGTGCTGCAACAACAGGATTCGGTTAACCTTTGGGGTTGGTCCGGTCCCTCCTGGAAAGTAACCGTAACCACTTCCTGGGATAATCAAACCTATACCACCGAGGCTTCCGAACTCGCGAAGTGGAAGCTGAAAGTGAAAACGCCGGCGGCCGGCGGACCTTATCAGATTAAAATCGAATCGGGCAGGGAAATCATTCTCGACGATGTAATGATCGGAGAAGTATGGGTTTGTTCCGGACAATCCAATATGGAATGGAACTTTCATCTCGGGGTGAAGGATATAGCTGCCGAGTTTCCCACTGCCTATAATAGAAACATCCGCCTATACCAGATTGAAAAGACCGGTTCCGATTATCCGCAGGAAGATATACAGGCTTCCTGGGCAGTCTGTGATTCCAATACGCTCAAAACATTCAGTGCCGTTGGTTATTTTTTTGGCAAACACCTGCATTCACAACTGAATGTACCGATCGGGCTGATCAATGCAAGCTGGGGCGGAACGCCGGCTGAACCCTGGACCCCCGAAGAACTTATAGAAAACGACGCCGAACTAAAACAGGCGGCAGAGGCACTCAAGACTGTGGCCTGGTGGCCTGTGCGTCCGGGTAAAGCGTATAACGCGATGATCGCACCCATTGTAAACCATAGTATCGCGGGTGTGATCTGGTACCAGGGGGAAAGCAATGTGCCCACCAGCTCAACCTATTGCAAGCTGTTCACCACCATGATCGATAGCTGGCGCGCTGCCTGGCAAAAAGAACTGCCATTCTATTATGTGCAGATTGCGCCCTTTGCCTATGAAGGTGAATATGGCGGTGCCCTGCTTCGTCAGGCCCAGCTCGAGGCGTCCACGCATCCCCGCACGGGTATGGTGGTGATTACTGATCTGGTGGATAATGTGCATGATATCCATCCCGGAAGAAAAAATCCAGTAGGTACCCGCCTTGCCAACTACGCGCTGGCCACTACTTACAATAAGCCGATCGACGGATATCGTAGTCCCGAGTTCGCCGGTTCATCTGTGGAGAAAGGGAAACTGGTGCTACGCTTTAACTATGCAGATAAGGGCATGCGTTTGAAGGGCGCCAGGCCTGAAGCGTTGCTGATTGCCGATGAAAATGCTAAGGAGTGGTTGCCCGCTCAGGTGAAAATCGAAAAAAATACCGTCATTGCCTGGCATCCGAAAATCAAAAAGCCGGCCCATGTACGCTACGGTTTTGGCAATATTCTGATCGGGAATCTTGAGTCGGTACAGGGATTGCCCGTGGCGCCTTTCCGCACCGATCACGAACCGTTGAAATAATTCGTTTTTTAAACGCTAACCGATAATATTTTTCGACAGGAGATAGGTCACCAGGCCATCTCCTGTTTTGCTTTCGGAGCGATGGTAGCAAAAAGGTTGAAGATCCTGCAGCATCTGTCGCGCTACCACCCGTGTGGGCGTGGTAATCATAACGGTGGTCTCTTGCTGTAAATAATGATGTATGATGGCTTCCACGGCCTGCAAATCCTTTTCTGCGTAGTTGGTATCGCTTAAGAGCAGGAGGTCGGCTTGCTGCTGCGGCAATCCGTCGTGCCAGTTATAGATTTCTGCCTTCATGTTAGTCCATCCGTTTGCGATGATGGAGTGTTGCATGCATTCCACTGCCTCGGGCGAATAATCGGTAGCCAGCACCGCCGCCGCCTGATCTGCTGCATAGAGAGAGGGCAGTCCGAGTCCCGCTGCTATTTCAAGCACCCGTTTACCGGTATATAGCGAAGGATGCTGATGAAGGAACCAGGTCATCTGGATGGCTGAGGGCCACACCCGGGCCCAAAAGGGAAAATCGGGCGGATTCGCTTCCCATCGCGCCTGCTGATACCAGGCTTTAATCTGCTCTTCATTGGGTACCTGTACCAGACGGCGCTGCTCGCCAAAAGTATAAGTAGCCAACTCGTATTGAATCGTTGACATCTGGCGGCAAATTTCGGTATATTTAGAATTCTAAGTTTGCTAAAACGAATACTCAATGGAGAATAAGGCTGGTTACTCGTATGCCATACGCGCATCTCTGATTGCAGCATTGGGCGGTTTTCTATTCGGCTTTGAAACAGCAGTAATTTCCGGTGCGGAAAAAACAATTCAATCCTTATGGTCACTTAGTGCCGGCTGGCAGGGTTTCACCGTCGCTTCCAGCCTGATCGGAACCGTTATCGGTTCTCTGGTTGCAGGGTTGCCGGCACAGCAATTCGGACGCAAAAAAGTGCTGGCCGTCATCGCCATCATGTATTTGTTGTCGGCCATCGGTTGTGCCTTCACGTCAGTTTGGTCGCTGTTCATTTTGTTCCGTTTTATCGGCGGACTGGCAGTGGGCGGATCATCGGTAGTGGGACCCATGTATATTTCCGAGATTGCACCCGCTTCGATACGCGGACGGCTAACCGGATCCTTCCAGCTTAATATTGTACTTGGTATCTTCGTGGCCTATATCACCAATTTTCTTTTTGTAGGGATGGGTGATGATGCCTGGCGCTGGATGCTGGGTATTATGGTGGTGCCATCCTTATTGTTTGCGATTCTGCTCCGAACCATTCCCGAATCGCCCCGCTGGCTCTGGCTGAACGGGCAAATTGAAAAAGCCAAAGCGATATTCAACCGCGTGGGCGATAATCAGGCCCTGGAGGAACTACAACAGGGATCCATAACCGAAAATGCAGTTCACACCGAAAAGCTGTTCCAACGCAAGTATGCCAAACCGATTTTGTTCGCGGTATTGCTGGCCATGTTTAACCAGCTGGCCGGTATCAACGCAATTCTCTATTATGCTCCACGCATTTTTGAGATGGCCGGATTTGGTACGGAACAGGCTTACCTGCAGCCGGTTTATATCGGGGCATCGAATCTGGTATTCATGCTGATTGCCATGAGCCTGATTGATCGCTTCGGAAGAAAGAAACTGCTGATCATCGGATCATTTGGCATGATTCTGTTCCTGGCACTCACCGCCCATGCATTTAGTTCCGATATGAGCGGCAATAAATGGGTGGTACTTTACCTGATTGGCTTTGTCGGATTCTTTTCCCTTTCGCAAGGCGCGGTTATCTGGGTGTTCATCTCCGAGATCTTTCCCAACAGCGTGCGATCACAGGGCGGGGCTCTGGGAAGTTTTACGCACTGGATCATGGCGGCTATTATCTCCTGGACCTTTCCCATCATTGTGGAGGGCTCGCCCAAAGGCGGCTTCTATTCCTTCCTGTTCTATATGGTGATGATGGTACTGCACCTGATCTTCGTGTGGCGCTTCCTGCCCGAAACCAGGGGAAAATCGCTTGAGAAAATTCAGGAGGAACTGGGCATTGCCTGATGCGTAAACGTTTGCACAATTAAAAAGTCTGGTCAGCCGGGTATTTGTGCCCCGATTGCTTAGTTTAGCTTTAGTAGAACCAAATTACTGCGGATGAAGAAGATCGCTTGCATGGGAGAATTTTTGCTGCGCATGTCGCCAGAAATGCCCGGAACCTGGATCCGGGAATCCACCATGCCGGTATATCTGGGCGGGGCAGAATTCAACGTGTCGGTGGCACTGAGTACCTGGGAGAACCCGGTAAAATATATCAGCGCACTGCCCGATAACAGTCTCTCTGCTGATATTCTATCAGAAATGCGGTTGCTCGGAATCGATACCTCGGCCATGCAGCAATCGGGGAACCGAATCGGGATCTATCTGCTTCCCCAGGGTGCCGATCTGAAAAACGCCGGTGTGATTTACGACCGGGCCGGTTCCTCCTTCGCGGAACTGAAACCGCGCACGATCAACTGGAAAGAATTGCTGGGTGATTGTTCCTTTTTTCATTTTAGTGCCATCAGTCCCGCGCTGAGCCGGCAAACAGCAGACCTCTGTCTCGAAGCGGTGGAAGCCGCTGCGGAACTGGGCATCAGCATATCGGTGGATCTGAATTACCGCAGCAAACTCTGGAAATACGGAGTGGAGCCGGTGGAGATCATGCCCAAACTGATTCAGCATTGCCAGCTGGTGATGGGCAATATCTGGTCGGCTGCCTCGCTGCTGGGCGCGCCCATCGATGAAGATATCCACGCAAAAGAATCCAAACAGGCTTACCTGGATCACGCCTCACTAACGGCTAACTATATACGAAGTATAAGTCCCGCCTGCAAATGGGTGGCCAATACCTTCCGCTTTGATACCGAAAACGGAATCCGGTATTATGCCTCCATTGATACGGCATCGCAACAGTTTGTTTCACGCGAGTTTCAGATTCGGGAAACGGTTGACCGTGTGGGAAGCGGCGATTGCTTTATGGCCGGTTTAATACACGGCTGGCAAAACAGAATGAACGAGCAGGATGCCGTGAATTTTGCAGCCACTGCAGCCACCGGAAAATTGCAGGAAAAGGGTGATTACACCCGACAAACAGTAACATCCATTCAGGAAAAAATATCGGCTCATGTCTGATCATCAAACCATTTACCAGGCCCTTCGCAAACAGAAGCTCCTGCCTCTGTTTTATCATCCCGAGCAGGAGGTATGTGTGAATACCATCCAGGCTTTGTATGATGGAGGCATCCGGATCATAGAGTTCACCAATCGTGGGGAGAATGCGCTGCAGCAGTTTGCCGAACTGATTCAGATGAGAGCCACACGCTGGCCTGAACTGTTACTGGCCATCGGCACTGTCAAAACCCCGGAACAAGCCCGGGATTTTCTCGCCGCCGGGGCGGATTTTATTATTTGTCCGGGTACAGTAAAGGAAGTGGGTGAAATCACCCATGCCGCCGGCAAGGTATGGATCCCCGGAGCGATGACGGTATCTGAAATCCTGCTGGCACAGTCGGTGGGAGCGGGGTTCATCAAACTTTTCCCCGGCAATCTGCTGGGCCCCTCCTTCATGGCCGGTATTCGAGACATTTTTCCCGATTTATATTTTATGCCCACCGGAGGGGTGGAGCTGACGATTGATAATCTGCAGGCATGGTTCGATGCGGGAGTAAGCGCAGTGGGACTGGGCAGCAAGTTTTTGTCGAAGGATTTGCTGGCCCGGAAAAATTTCGCGGAGATTACCCGTCTGTCAAAACAGGCACTCGAGCTGGCGCAGCAGGTAAAATAAAGCACTTGACCATATGAATGAAAAAATCGGCAAGTATCGGTGGACGATATGCGGACTGGTATTTTTTGCCACCACCATCAACTATCTCGACCGGGCGGTGATCAGCCTGCTGAAGGCGCCGCTGGAAAAGGAGTTCAACTGGACGGAGAGCGATTATTCGAACATCGTAATCGCCTTTCAGATTTCCTACGCACTGGGCTTGTTGTTTATGGGGCCGCTGGTTGATAAAATCGGCACCAAACTCGGTTATGCATTGGCGATAGTTGGCTGGTCCTTTGCCGCCGGCGGACATGCGTTGGTAAGTTCAACCCTTGGTTTCATCGTGGCGAGGGCAGCCCTTGGCATAACCGAAGCCGGTAACTTTCCCGCGGCCATCAAAACGGTGGCCGAATGGTTCCCGAAAAAGGAGCGCGCACTGGCTACGGGCATCTTCAACTCAGGTACCAATGTGGGGGCGATACTGGCTCCCATTACCGTACCCTTTATCGCACAGGCGTGGGGATGGCAGTGGGCATTCATTTTAACCGCAGCAACCGGTTTTATCTGGCTGATTTTCTGGTTCCGTTCCTATACTAACCCTGCCGCACACCCGAGAGTAAGCAGGGAGGAGCTGGCATATATAAACAGCGATAATTCCGACGAAGAGACAGCGGCAAAGGAACAGCAAGGCGATGCGCTGCCCAATGCAGATGCCTCCGGTGCCATGGCACAAAGTCCGCAGGCTCCCAAACTGAGCTGGAGCAGTCTGCTGGGATACCGGCAAACCTGGGCCTTTGTGCTGGGCAAATTTCTGACCGATCCGATCTGGTGGTTTTACCTCTTCTGGTTGCCATCCTTCCTCAAAGCAGAATATGGAATGGAAAATACCGGTGTTGCATTGCCGGTGGCCCTGGTCTACATCATGTCATCCATCGGGAGTATATACGGAGGCTGGTTGCCGCTTCGCCTGATCAAAAGCGGATGGCCTGTATTTCGGAGTCGCAAGACCTCCATGTTCTTTTATGCACTCGCCGCATTACCGGTAATGAGCGCCCAATGGCTGGGAAGCCTGAACATGTGGCTGGCCGTACTGATTATCGGACTTGCCGCCGCGGGTCACCAGGCCTGGAGCGCCAATATTTTCACCACGGTGTCCGATATGTTTCCCAAATCTTCGGTTGGTTCCGTAACCGGATTAGGCGGCATGGCCGGAGCCCTTGGCGGTATCCTGATTGCGAAAGTTGCAGGCGCTTTGCTCGATCATTACAAGGCCCTGGGTGCCATCGAAACAGGGTACTATATCATGTTCTTTATCTGTGCTTCGGCCTATCTGGTGGCCTGGGGCATCATGCACCTGCTGGTTCCGCGTATGAAAGAGATTAAAGTTTAGCTATTTTAGCCCGCAAATTTCATGATATGCAAGATTCGGTTTGGGGCATCGATCTGGGAGGTACCAAAATTGAAGGCGTGGTGCTTCCTTCCCTAAATAATGCGGAACCTTTATTGAGAACCCGGCTGGCCACCGAAGCCGACAAGGGATACGAACATATTGTAAAACGCATTGCCGAATTATACAGGCAGATGACCCGGGAAATGGGATATAGTCCCCGGCGGATCGGCATTGGCACCCCGGGTGTGCTGGATCCCCGGCTGCGTACCATGAAGAACTGCAATACCACAGCACTGAATGGCCAACCCCTTCAAACCGATCTCGAAGCCGAACTCGGCATACCGGTGGTGCTGGCCAATGATGCCAATTGTTTTGCCCTGGCCGAAACCCACTGGGGTGCGGTAAAACAGGAGGCGCCCGGGGCCAAAACGGTTTTCGGTATCATCATGGGTACCGGCGTGGGAGGCGGCATCGTGATAAACGGCCAGATTCTCGAAGGGAAACATGGTATCGGAGGGGAATGGGGACATATCTATCTCGACGATTCCGGCGGTTCCTGTTATTGCGGCCGGGCCGGATGTGTGGAAACGGTGTTGAGCGGTCCGGCACTCCAACGATTTTACGCCGCACTGAGCGGTCAGCACAAAACCCTTAAGGAGATCGTTGTCCTTGCCGGCGAAGGCGACCCGCATGCCCTGCAAACCATCGAACGACTCCACCATTATTTCGGGAAGGCCGTGTCTATTATCACCAATCTGCTGGATCCCGATGTGATTGTAGTGGGAGGGGGTGTTGGCAATATCGAAAGCATTTACACGGCGGGACGGGAATCCCTCGGGAAACATATTTTCAATAACCGCCTCGATACCCTGGTGTTGAAGCCCCGGCTGGGCGATAGTGCCGGCGTATTTGGTGCGGCAGCCCTGGTGGCCGGGTCGCATTGATGGATGGTTTCTGTCAGTTCCTTAAGTTTCGGCGTGTTCTTAACTTCAAAGCATGGTAATTCTTTGTTTAATCCTTTACTGGGTCAGTCTGCTGGCGCTTTTCTATACCTATTTCGGTTATGCGGCACTGGTATCGGTATGGGTTAAACTTTCCGGCCGGGGCAAAGCTTCGGCGGATGAACATTCCCTCGCGGATGAACAATCTCTCGCGCACGACCATAATTCCCTGCCCGCAGTTACCGTGCTGATCCCGGCCTATAACGAGGCGGATTATATCGGTCCCAAAATCCGGAACACCCTGGAGCTGAACTATCCACGGCATTTATTCAATGTATTGGTCATAACCGATGGCTCTACCGATGGTACCGAGCTGATTGCCGGGGCTTTCCCCCAGGTGACGGTATTGCACCAGCCGGAGCGTCGCGGGAAAGCGGCAGCCATCAACCGGGCGATGGCATCCATCCGAACCCCGGTCACAATTCTGACCGATGCCAATACCCAATTACCCGGAGAGGCGGTGCGGTTATTGGTGCGGTCATTCGGCGATCAGAGCGTGGGAGCCGTATCGGGCGAGAAGAAAGTGATCAGCTCCGAGGCGGAGGAACTTTCGGGCGAGGGTGAGGGGCTGTATTGGAAATATGAATCCTTCCTGAAGTGGCGAGATGCACAATTATATAGTGTGGTGGGTGCGGCCGGCGAACTGCTGGCATTCCGGAGCGAATTGTTTCAGCCCCTGGAGGAGGACACCATATTGGATGATTTCGTGTTATCGATGCGGATTTGCGAGCAGGGCTACCGGGTGGCTTATGAACCGGCGGCCAGGGCTGTCGAAACCGGCTCAGCCGACCTGCAGGAGGAGCAGAAG
>DATCJQ010000150.1:0-3095 GCA_036562745.1 Flavihumibacter sp. | reverse complement strand
CCTCTATGCCGATGTGGAAGAGGAAACCAAATTCCGAAAGCTGCCGGCGTATCTTACTTCACCCATCAAGGTGCGTTTCAAGGATCCGGGTCGGATCAGGGGAGTGGAAAAAGTGCCGTTCACCTTTAACCGTGAAACCCGTACCGTTACGATCGGCAAGGATCAGTACCCGATCAACCAGTGGGTGGATTCCAAATGGGGCGATATCCGTTTTGTACCCAATTACAAATACAATGGAGATACCGTTCAGCGGAATTTCCATTTCATGTTATATCCGCCGCGTGCCGTGCAGGCATCGCTCCTGGCCCGGATTAAAGTGGTTCCCGCCAGTAAACTGGCTACCGTAATCAATCTTTCCATCAAGGATCAGATTGCCGACCGGGCGGAGGATATTCTGAATGAACTCGTAAAAGTGTATACCGAAGCCGAAATCGAAGATAAAAACCAGCGTGCCGCCAATACCGTGGCCATGGTGGAGAACCGGATCCGGTCGGTAGCCGGACAGCTCGATTCGGTTGAAACTGAAATTCAGCGTTATCGTACCACTTCCGGTGTGATCGATATCAGCACACAGGGACGTCAATACCTCGAGAATGTTGGACAGTACGACCGCGAACTGGAGCAGATCAAGAACCAGATCGCCGTGCTGGACGAAGTGGAGAAATTCATTTTGCAGAAGGAAGCCAATAATTCGGCCATTGTGCCCTCTGCCGTGGGCGTGAATGATCCGGCGCTGAACCAGATGCTGGACAAACTTACCGAATACCAGTTGCAATACGAGAAACTGAAACGAACCACCGGCGAGAACAGTCCGATTCTGATCAACCTGCGCACGCAGATTGAAACCCTGAAACCCGGCATACTCGAGAATATCCGCAACCAGAAAATCAGTCTGAATATCTCGCGTAACAGTTATGCGACTACCGGTAACCGTTATTCGGCCATGCTGAGTACGATTCCGCAAAAGGAAAAGCAACTGATTGAGATCAGCCGTCAGCAGGCGATCAAGAACCAGCTCTATGCATTCCTGCTGGAGAAAAGGGAGGAAGCGGCGCTCTCATTTATTTCATCGAATAAGGGCGATACCCGCATTATTGATAAAGCCTATTCATCGGTTATGCCGGTGAGTCCGAATAAATTCATTCTCTACCTGGCCGCAGTAGTGCTGGCACTGGGTCTGGGCATGATTTGGGTGAGCGTGAAAGAAGACCTGAACAAAAAGACCCTGTTCCGTTCCGAACTGGAAAAAATGTCCAATGTTCCGGTGGTGGGCGAAGTATTATTCAGTGCCTCCAGAGATCCCTTCCTGGTTCGCAGTGAGCCAACATCCATCGTGGCGGGTCAGGTGAAAAGCTTGCGTAACCACTTGTTTTTCGGAGCCAACAACAATCAGCAACGGAAGCTGGTGATTACCTCTGCAGGCAGAGGAGAAGGTAAGAGTTTTATTGCCTCCAACCTGGCAATCAGTCTGGCTCAGACCAATGCCCGGGTGGTGCTGATAGATCTGGATTTTTATACGCGTGAAATCAGTTCGCTGTATAATCTCGACAATGCCAAAGGTGTGGTGGATTATTTAAAGGGACAGCAGCCGGCTGCCTCTCTGGTGAAAGCTGATTCCACCACAAGCGGATTATATATACTTCCTGTAGGTGCTTCATCCGAAGAAAATGCAGAATGGTTGATGAGTGGAAAACTGGAAGAACTGATTAACGAGCTGGCATCTTCCTACGACTATATTGTGATGGCAGGCCCTGCGTTCAGCGACGACGTAAATATTCAGGCCATTTCACATATTGCCGATGCCAGTTTATTCGTTATCAGACAAGGAGTTACATCTAAGGCAAACCTCACTATGCTCCAATATAACGGACATATTGAGGGACTTAAGAATCCCGGCTTCGTATTCAATGCCGTTAAAGGCCGTGGCTGGGGTGTAAAAATGTTTGGGAACGGATACGGATATGGCAATACTCCGGGTAAATAACCCGGGTTGTCCAGTCTTTTCAATTTCCAACGCAAACAAAATTATTGGTTGATCGTGCCCGGTCGCATCCCAGGGATGTGACTGAGGGGGCGAAGCTATGGACTGAGGCAACCGTTATGCGCGCAAAACTACTGGCTGGAAAATTCTTCCCCTCCCTACTTCAATCTGACAATGCCCGTACAAAGCTGGCGATCCGCAATATTATCGGTTCGCTGTTTGTAAAGGGCGGAAGCGTGCTTATCAGTTTGCTGCTGGTACCGCTGACCATCAAATACGTAAATGCCACCCAATACGGCATCTGGCTGGCGCTGAGTTCCATCATCGCCTGGTTCAGCTTTTTTGATATCGGTCTGGGGAACGGGTTAAAGAACAAACTGGCCGAGGCCCTGGCCAAAGAAGATACCGAGCTGGCGCGATCGCTGGTGAGTACCACCTATGCATTGCTTTGCATCCTGGTACTGGCTTTTGTGGCGATCTTTCTGGTGGTGCATCATTTTATGAACTGGAGCGCGGCCCTGAGTTTGCCTGCCGAGATGGAGCCCGAACTGCGGCGGCTGATCTCCCTGGTCTTTATCCTCTTCTGCATTCAGTTCATTCTGCAAACCATAATGGTGATACTGACGGCGCATCAGCAGGTATCCACCGCTTCCTTTCTGAGTTTTCTGGGCAACTTGCTTTCGCTGGTTTTCATATTTATACTGACCAAAACCACCGAGGGCAATCTGTACTACCTGGGACTGGCATTCAGTGCCACTCCGCTGGTGGTGTATTTTTTCTCGAGTCTGTTTTATTTCAAGACAAAATTCAGGCTGATAGCGCCTTCCTTCAAAAGCATCAATTTCGGTTATTCGAAGGTGTTAATGGGACTGGGGGTAAAGTTTTTTATCATCCAGATTGCGGCCATCATTCTGTATCAGACCACGAATATCCTGCTGCTGAAACTTTACGATGCGGAGGAAGTGACGGCTTATAATGTGAGCTACCGGTATTTTGGTGTCATCACCATGGTATTTTCGATTGTGATGTCGCCATTCTGGGTGGCTTTTTCCGATGCCTACCATAAACAGGATTTTGAGTGGATCAAAAAAACGGTGAACAAGCTGGTGAAGAC
>DATCJQ010000143.1:0-26314 GCA_036562745.1 Flavihumibacter sp. | reverse complement strand
GAATAGCCGATCCCTCACCATGCTGGCCAATTTGTAAGCGGGTATTTTTTCGGGATGTGATGAAGAGGTGAATAGCGAAACCAAGTGCAATGGCACCTAGCTGAAATATGATGATTTCGGCTATCCCCACAGTGAAGTTGGTTACCAATAATGTCAAAAGCGTCGTCATAATGGTCGGAGTTTTCAGAGTACGTCCTAATTCCAGGAATTTTCAGGGGATGATTGGAGGAGATTAAAAAACCACCCATATAGGTGGTTTTTCGTATGCAAAATATGAAGTGTAGTCCAAATATGCAAGCCGGTGGCGGGTTTCGCGTAAAACTACGCAGCTGCCATCCCCCTCCTGATTCCGGACCGACCCCAGCCCGGTTCTGACCCGAAAGCCTAGCCCTGAACCAATGTTCCAACACCTTCTCCCATCACCACGCGCATCAGATTGCCGGGTTGGTTCATATCGAACACGATAATGGGCAGATTGTTCTCCATGCAGAGCGTGAAAGCCGTCATATCCATCACTTTAAGATTTTTGCTAATGCATTCCCGGAAGCTGATGGTTTCGTATTTGGTGGCAGAGGGATCCTTCTCGGGATCAGCGGTATAGATACCATCCACCCGGGTACCTTTCAGGATCACATCGGCCTTGATTTCGATCGCCCGCAGGGATCCCGCTGTATCGGTGGTGAAATAAGGGTTACCGGTTCCTGCCCCGAAAATTACAATCCGGTGCTTCTCCAGGTGACGGATGGCACGGCGGCGAATATAGGGTTCTGCGATCTGCTCCATCTTAATGGCGCTCTGGAGGCGGGTAAAAAGTCCCTCTTTCTCCAGTCCGGCCTGGAGGGCCATGCCGTTGATAACGGTAGCCAGCATCCCCATATAATCGCCATGGGCGCGCTCGATTCCGGTCTCGGCTTCATTCATTCCGCGATAAATATTACCTCCGCCTATCACCAGGGCTACTTCCACACCGGCTTCAGCAACCGCTTTAATTTCTTTCGCATATTGGGCAATGATTGCGGAATTCAACGGCTCGTAGCCATTGGTTCCCGCTTCTCCCATCAGGGCCTCGCCCGATAGTTTCAACAGGATTCTTTTGTACTTGGGTTGCATGTGAGCTCTATTTACAGTGTGGTGCAAAGAAAGGAATTTTTATCTTTCCGAAATGATGGAAACGGGCATTGATTCACCCAAACCGGTGATTGAAATACGCGGACTGCACAAATACTACGGAACAAAACAGGTGTTGAATGATATCAATCTGACGATTTATCCGGGTCAGGTGATCGGATATATCGGTCCGAATGGAGCCGGGAAGAGTACCACGGTGAAGATTCTTTGCGGATTGGTTCCCGACTTTGAGGGAACCGTAACTGTTAAGGGAATCGACATCAAACAGGATCCCGTGGCGGTGAAAAAAATCATCGGATACGTACCCGAACTGGCAGAACTTTACGAAGTACTCACCCCGGTTGAATTCCTCGAACTCGTAGCCGGATTGTATCAGCTCGACCCTGCAATAAGTGGACAGCGTATCGTGCGCATGCTGAACTCATTTGGTCTCGGTGAAAATCTGCACCAACGCATGGATACCTTCAGCAAGGGTATGCGGCAGAAAGTGCTGCTGGTAGCCGGACTTCTGCATAACCCCGATATCATCATCCTGGATGAACCGTTGAGCGGACTCGATGCCAACGCCGTAATTGTGGTGAAGGAGCTGATCAATCAACTCGCGCGCGAGGGAAAAACCATTTTCTATTGCAGTCATATGATGGATGTGGTGGAAAAAGTGAGCGACCGGATTGTTTTGATTAACGAGGGAACCATCGTGGCGGATGGAAGTTTCAGTTCGCTCCAGGAAAGCCTGGGAAAAGCAAGCCTGGAAAGCATATTCGCGCAACTAACAGCAACGGATAACCTAAAAGATACGGCAGCGGGATTGCTGGATGCATTTCGTGAAGAAGGAGGATTAAATGAATAATATCAGTGCATTTTTTATGTGGCTCGCTATGTTGCCGGCGAGATGGTATGCCGCAATGGGTATAAACCCTGAGCAGATGCGGCTGATCCTCCGTTACAAGCTGATTATGGACGATCGGCGTCCGAATACCTTTCAGCAGACACAGATCAAGCGGAAGAACAGCACCATTAACCGGGCGACCTATGGTACCATGCTGATGGCATTACTAATGGGATTGCTCAACCTGGTATCCTTTGCCATGGGATCTGATCTGCTTACACATCTTACTATCTATTTTTCGATCTTTTTGTTCTTGCTGTCTTCGGTACTGATTTCCGATTTTACCGCCGTTTTAATCGATGCCAGAGATACACAGATAATTTTGCCCAAACCGATTGATGACCGTACTTTTCTGATGGCGCGGCTGCTTCATATCGGGGTGCATATGTGCCGGGTTGTATTTCCACTGCTTATACCGGGATTCATCTACTTGTTCACGCAATACGATGGCGCTGTGGCTGCTGCTTTTTTTGGCATTGCGTTACTGGCCACTTTGTTTGTGATCTTCCTGATCAATGCCATCTATCTGGTTGTTATTCGCATCACCACGCCCGCGCGATTCAAATCCTTTATCGCCTGGTTCCAGGTGGGATTCATGATTCTCCTCTACGGAGCTTATCAGATCGTTCCGCGCCCGGAAGTGGTGGAGCAGTTCCAGAATTTTGATGTGGCGAACTATCCGTGGATAGTTGCCTGTCCGCCTTACTGGTATGCTGCTTCCGTAGTGGGACTAACCGGCTCGCTGAGTCAGGTCAGCGGATGGTGGGCGCTTGCAGCCCTGTTATCCAGCGGGTTGAGTTGCTGGGTGGTGCTGCGATTTCTGGCGCCGGCATTCAATCAACGGATTGCGGCGCTCAGTGGAGGTGCAGGAGGTGGGAAACAGGAGGCTGGAGACCGGATCCATGAACACAGAGCCATGTCCGGCAAAAACCAATTTTACCCTCGAACATACTCCGAAAGACTGGCCGGTTGGCTGACCAGAAATGCCGTGGAGCGGGCCGGATTTCTGTTCACCTGGAAATGGGCCTTGCGCAACAGGGGATTCAGGATGAGAGTCTATCCGGCTATTGGTTATATCGCAGTGTGGTTTGGAATCAGCTTTTATCGGAAGATCATGGAATCGGGCAATGGGAATTTGCCGACTGCCGTGGGATTACTCGGACTCATTTACCTGAGTTGTTTCATCTTCATCAGTGCCATCCAGCAGGTGGGAGTGGGCGACGATTACAAGGCTTCCTGGATCTTTTACAGTGCACCGGTATCGAAGCCCGGAGACATGATCCTGGCTAGCTACAAAGCCCTTCTGGCCCAATTCTTCCTGCCGTTGGCCCTGTTATTGGTATTGTTAGGAATCTGGTGGCAGGACTGGATGATCTTCCCCAATTTATTATTGGGATTCTGCAATCAGATACTGATATCTGCCACCTTGCTCTTAATGCTTTACAAGCGATTACCCGCATCAGTTCCGCCCAATGAAGCGGCGGGTTCGAGCAATTTCCTGCGCGGACTGGCCATGTTGTTCCTGAACGGAGGCTTCGGACTTATTCATTATTTCGTTTATTCCATGCCGGTAGTTGTGCTGATTTCGGCGGTATTGAGCAGTTGCCTGGTCTGGCTGCTGCTGCGCCGCATCCGGAATATCAGCTGGAAGGAATTGAAATAAAAACAAAACGGGTACCAGGAAGATCCTGATACCCGTTTTTAACTATTTGATCCGGAATTATCCGAGAGCTACGCGTTTGAATTCGGTAACCACCACGTCTCCGGCTTTCTTCAGGTATTCGCCTACACTCATACCGCCATCTTTTACGAAAGGCTGAGCAGTAAGGGTATTTTCTTTGAAGAAGGCGTTCAGTTTACCGGCAGCGATTTTCTCAATCATATCGGCAGGTTTACCGGCCATTTTGGGGTCAGCAGCTACCTGATCGGTAATGATTGCTTTTTCGCGGGCAACGATGTCGGCGGGAACGGCATCAGCGTCGATAGCAACGGGGTTCATGGCGGCAATTTGCATAGCCACGTCTTTACCAGCCTCCACAGCTACTTTGTTCAAGCCAACCAGTACACCCATACGGTTAGCACCGTGGATATAAGAAGCAACGTATTCAGCATCCACGCGTTCGAATTTGGAGATACCGATTTTCTCACCGATAGAAGCCAGTTTGTCGTTTACCAGGTCAGCGATCTTTTGACCGTTGATGGCAACTTCATTCAGCTCCTCAGCAGTTTTTACGTTGTTTTCAATTGCAGCATCGATAATGCTTTGTGCGAAGGCAACGAAGTCAGCATTTTTACTAACGAAGTCAGTTTCGCAGCTTACGCAGATAGCGATACCGGTTTTATTGTCGGCAGTAGTTTTAGCCAGCACCACACCTTCTTTCGCTTCACGGTCGCTACGCAGGGCAGCCACTTTTGCACCTTTTTTACGAAGCCAGTCGATAGCCGCTTCGAAATCACCATTATTTTCAGTGAGGGCTTTACGACAGTCCATCATACCGGCACCGGTTGCCTGCCGCAGTTTATTGATATCCGCAGCTGTAATTGTTACAGTAGACATTGTATATGAGTTTAGATTGTTTGTATTGTTGATAAAAAGTGAACGGGTGAATAGGTGAACAGGAAACCTTACGGATTCGCATGTTCACGTATTCACCTATTCACTGATTAATTATCTGGCGCCTGTACGCTTGGGGCTGTTGGGCACGCGACGCTTGGGAGCGTTGGTACCACGGGTGCGGCCACCACGACCGGCTTCAGCCTGAGCTTCTGCTTCAAGACGAGCTGCACGTTTTTCGTTTTCGTCAGCATTGTCTTCAACATCAGCATCTTTAGCTTCTTGTCTTTCAGCCAGACCTTCAGCGATAGCGGCAGTGATATATTCAACGATGATGGCGATTGATTTGGTAGCATCATCGTTTGCAGGAATCGGGAAATCAACTTTGTTCGGATCACAGTTGGTATCAACCATACCGAAAGTGGTAATACCCAGACGTTTTGCTTCAGCCAGCGCGATATGCTCGTGACCGATATCGATGATGAACAAAGCAGCGGGCACACGTCCCAGCTGAGCGATACCGCCCAGTACTTTTTCCATCTTCTCTTTATCGCGGGTTAAGGTCAGACGTTCTTTTTTGGTGATGTTGTCCAGTGTACCGTCGCCCAGCATTTTTTCGATGCTCTGCATTTTTTTCACGCTCTTACGAACGGTGTTGAAGTTGGTCAACATACCACCCAGCCAGCGTTCAGTAACGTAAGGCATGTTAACGCGCTGAGCACATTGGGTAGCGATTTCTTTCGCTTGTTTTTTAGTACCAACGAACATGATTTTCTTACCGCTGCGAGCAATTTGCTTCAGGGCAGCTGCAGCTTCCTGCAGGCTTTCAGTGGTTTTGTTCAGGTCGATGATATGGATACCTTTCTTCTCAGCGAAGATATAAGGCAACATTTTCGGATTCCACTTCTTTTTCAGGTGACCGAAGTGTACACCTGCATCAAGAAGTTGCTGTTGTAAGGATGTATTATTTTCCATCGTAATCTTATTAATAATTGTTTGAAGGTGGTTGAAGCAGACAGATTAACGTTTGCTGAACTGGTAGCTTCTACGGGCTTTTTTACGACCTGGTTTTTTACGTTCAACACCACGGGGATCGCGGGTCAGGAATCCACCAGCCTTCAGCATCGGACGATACTCAGCATTTACTTCGAGCAGAGCACGGGCGATACCCAGTTTGGCTGCTTCCGCCTGTCCTTTTACACCACCACCGGTAGCATTGATTACCACGTCAAACTTGTCGAGCGCCTCGATAGCCTTCAACGGAGCTTCTACCTGGTTTTGCAGATAAACCAGCGGAAAATATACTTTATAGTCTTTGTCGTTTACAGTGATTTTGCCTTCGCCCTTGCTGATGAACACGCGGGTCACAGCTTCCTTACGACGACCTAATCCATTTTTTTGCTTTTCCATTTATTTGGAATTTGAGATAATGATTGGTGATTAGAATTTCAGTTCTTTCGGTTGTTGTGCTGCATGGGGATGTGTATCTCCGGCATATACAAACAACTTCTTGTACATTTTACGACCCAGGCGATTCTTGGGCAGCATACCTTTTACGGCGCGCTCAATAATCACTTCCGGACGACGTTTCAGAAGATCTTTCGCCACCTCTTCTTTACGGCCACCAGGATATCCACTGAAATTCTCGTACACTTTCTGATCCAGTTTCTGACCAGTGAACTGAATTTTGTCGGCGTTGATCACAATGATATAATCTCCACAATCAACATGGGGAGTGTAATACGCTTTGTTCTTACCACGAAGGACGGCCGCGATTTTGGCACACATGCGTCCTACGGTTTGATTGGTACCGTCTACAACGTACCAGTTACGCTGTACGGTAGCCTCGTTCGCATGCTTGGTGGTGAAATGTAATTTGCTCATTTAAAATCTAGTTTAATCCGTTACCGCCATCCCGGTAACGGGAATGATGAAATAATTCGGAGCGCAAAGGTAGGCTGAACCCTTTCAATCTTCCAACAATTTAGGCCATTAATTTGAAAGCACCTTCTGCAACTGATTGATTTTCAATAAAGATTTTTACAAGTTTTTTAAACCATCGCCCTACAGCCCCCGTTTTCCAGCCCTTCTGCCCAATTTGTATCTGCATTTTCCGCCCCCTCTCAGGGTTCTGATACAGTTTCGCCTCTGCTTTTTGCCTTTTGATTGCCTGTCTCCTCTGTCTGCCGCCTGCCCTTCCCCCATTCTCCCTTCTCCATTCTCCAAAAAAAGGACCGCCCCCTCATGGAAGCGGTCTGCATGTTTACAACTATCTGAAATTTTAACTACAACCCTAAAGCCTGGTCACTTTGTACCGGAGATTGGCAAAATTCACATTGATTCTATACTGGCCATCCTCAGCGGGACCCGGAATATTCGCCGGCAGGTTGAACCCGAAGGTTCCCCCATCTGCCAGTCCGGGCAGTGAATTATCCTGTACGGAATATTTCTTATCCCAGTTGCCATTTTCGGGCAGAATCAGGTATTCCCGTCCTCCAAACAGATCCACGGTGATTTCCCACTCCGATGAATTCAAACGGGTGAACTGCTGTGAGGGAACCGGCACGGGGTTGTTCCAATCGCCTGCCGTGGCACTTCCCACGATAAAGAGATCAGAAGGCAGTTCACTTAGCGCAAAAGGCGTTACGCTGAACTTGCCAGACTGGAAATCCAGCGTGATCAGATATAGGCCTGCGGCTTCGGGGCCGGGGAAATTGTCGTTCAGGTTAAAGCCGAAATCACCACCTTCCGCGAGGCCGCCCAGATTTTTATTGGCTACAGAGTATTTCGTATCCCAGGATCCGTTCACGGGCAGTACCAGGTACTCGGCGCCGCCTTTCAGATCGAACACACCGGCAAAGGTAGTTTCATCAATGCGGGCAAATTCCTGTGCGGGCTCGGGCACCGGGTTGTTCCAATCGCCCTGGGTAGCGCTTCCCACCAGGAAAAGCCGTCCGGATGCAGGCAGTTCCACCCGCGGCGGCACCTTATAGGGAGTCATCCGAACGGGAACGGTATTGGAAATGCGTTGTTCATTGTTGTTTGCGTAGGAAGACAGTACACGCAGCTCCATATCATAGGGAACCCCAAACTCAAAGCCGCGATCGAGCAACATGTTGTTGATCTCCTTGTTAAGCAGACTGAAGCTGCGGTTGCCGTTTACCACCCATTCAGTGGCGGTGGCAAAATTCTTACCAGCCTCATCAATTTGCACGACGTATTTGTAAGTGGATGAATCGGCCGCATAACCCGGATCGGACCAGCTCAGTTCCAGTCCCACTGCCAGCGAATCTGCCGGAACCGGAGCGATGGTATTGGTCGATGCCGTTACCGTAGGTGCGACTCCTTCCTTATAGAAGGGCAGGTCATCGGCTTTTTCGCAACCAATGAGTACCATGGCACCCATCAGTACGCTGAGAAATATGCTGAAGAAAGATTTCATATAACTTGCTTTAATCGTTCTGGTTTATTGTTTTACCACACTGAATCGGCCACGTTGAAAATCGACCGTGATCTTATAGGTTCCAGCGGCAGCAGGCGCAGGAATATCCTTACCTCCTTCGCGGAAGAAATCGCCGCCTTCAGACAGACCGGGAATAGTATCATCGTTCACGGCATATTTTGCCCATGAACCATTTTCCGGCAGCAGCAGATATGCACCACCTCCCACAAGGTTGATGGTAATTTCATAAAGTGTCTCACTCACCTGCGTAAACTGCTGATCGGGCACGGGTACCGGATTATTCCATCCACCCGGTGTGGCGCTGCCTACAATATAAAGTTCGCCCGTTGCAGGAGGTGCAACTTTGGGAGGAATCGGATAGGGAGTGGCCTTAAACGCCACAGCATTCGAATAAACAGAAGCAGTGGATGTTCCGATCGTGGCTTTCACCCTCGCTTCGAGATTATGTTCCTCGCTATGTGGCAGCTTCAGCAATACCAGCAGCAGATCATTCAGCTCACGAACTTCGAATGTGCGGCTCATGTCTTTGGCAATGCCAAGAGAAGCCTTATCAGGGCTATTGAAATTTGCACCGGCTTTATCGACCTCCAGCACATAGTTGATATCCTGCGAACTCACTCCGGTGGTGAAGCGGAACTCGGGGTTGGTCCAGCTGAACTTGACAGCCTGCTTCAGCGAATCCTGCGGACGCAGTTCCGGTGCAGTATTACTGATGGTGAGCACAGGCGTTTCATTGCTCTCGAGATAGATCCTGTTTTCCTCTTTTTTGCAGGACCAGGTCATACTCACCAGCCAGGAAAGCATTATTAAAATTGACAAGCGTTTCATGTTGCAATAGTTTGTTTTGGTTAATAACCAGGATTCTGACTCAGATTGGGGTTAGCCGTACGGTTGGTGGCGGGTATTGGGTAAAGATTGTATTTGCTATCCACCGCTGTACCCGACGATGTGCCTCCTTTCCAGGGCCAGAGATAAGTTCCGGTTGTGAGCAGGTTATAGCGGATCAGATCTGTACGGCGATGACCTTCCCAGTACAGCTCCCTCGCCCTTTCATCCAGAATAAAGGAAAGGGTGAGATCACCGGGGATAATGCGACCGATATTACCCGGACCAAAACTCTGTCCATAGGCACGGAACCGAATCCGGTTCATCTGCTCAACGGCGGTATTGAGGTCGCCACCGCCCCCGCGAAGATGCGCTTCGGCATAGATCAGGATCATCTCAGGCAGACGGAACACGGGGAAATCAATATCGGCAAATTCCTTGTTGACATCGCTCACCGGCTGACCATCGCTGCGGATATTCACCCATTTTTTCACCCATACACCCTGAGCAAAATTACTCATGTCCTGAATGGAGGCACTGGCCATATTGGTGAAAAGTGCCCGCTGATCGGTATTCCCGGAGAGATCTTCAAACTTGTCGGTCAATGCCGTGGTAGCGCGATAGCCATACCAGCCGCCGTTCACCCCGTAGTCGGCGAAATTGTCGCCGGATGCAGCATGTACGAAGAAGGTAGTGTTTCCGTAGCTCTGTGTGCGCAATCCGTCGCAGGTAATAACATACATGAATTCAGAAGCGGCCTTGTCGTTATCGGCCATGAATACCTGGCGATAATCGGGATGCAGTTCATATCCTGCATCGATTACTTTTTTCGCATAGGTAAGTGCATCGGCATAACGCGGAGTACCGGTATAAACTTCAGCATTCAGATACAAACGAGCCAGTAAAGCCCAGGCCGCCCCCTGATCAACGCGACCGTATTCAATACTGCGCGCTGGACGCATTTCATTTTCCAGTGCCTTAAGCTCAGATTCGATATAGTTGAAAAGATCGGTGCGGTTAATCTCGCGCGGAAGATTGGTTCCGATCTGATCTTCTTCCGTAATAAAGGTGGATTTGCCAAAGAGATCCAGCATCACCCAATAGTTGAAGGCGCGCAGGAAACGAACTTCAGCCCGGGTGGAACGAATTTCATCAGCATCCGCACCACTGATACCTCTGCTTGCCAGTTTGTCGTCGGTAGCTTCTCTCAGGTATTCATTTGAGATGGTTATATTATAAACCGGACGTGCATACATACCCAGGATAAAAGGATCCGCCGCGTTCCAGCGCAGTGCGTGGAAATCCTGAATAGTCTGGTCATTCCAGGATACTACGGCTTCATCGGTAGGAAGCTCCTGATGGTTAAAGAATCCGCGGATAAAGGGTGATTGTGATCCCTCATCCAGGCCCTGAATATCGGATTGTCCCGCAGGTCCCTGATTTCCGGTAGATGCCATGCCACCATAAATTTTAGCCAGCACCGATTTATATCCCTCCTTGGTTGCATAGGCCGTTTGAGGGGTCAGGTCGTTGGTGGGGAAAAGATCGAGTTTTTTCGCGCAGGAGCCCAACAATGTTGCGCTGAGCACTGCTATGGAAAGCGTTGATTTTATCAGATTTTTCATACTGCAAACATTCGTTGGTTAAAAATCCAGGTTTACACCCAGTGAGTAAATACGCGGACGCGGATAAATCGTATTGTCCACGCCATCGTTGGCCAGCTCAGGATCCATGCCTGAATATTTCGTGATCACAAATACATTCTGAATGCTGGCACCCAGCCGCATGGTTGCTTTGCCCTGCAATACTTTCCCAACAGTATAACCCAGGTTGATATTATCCAAACGCAGGAAAGAAGCATTCTCAATAAAATAATCAGAGAAATACTGGCTGTTAAAGAATCGGGTAGAATAATATTCGCGGGTAGTATTCTGAACAAAATTGATCGGGTTCTGCACGTTGCGGAATACGGCTCTCTCAGAGTTCACGTTGTTGTAGAGATAGTTTCCGGAAGTTCCGTGTCCGGCTAACCCGAACATGAAACGTTTATAGTTCACCTGTGTGCTGAAACCAAAGAGGAAGTCGGGTGCTGCCTGCTTGTAGAGGTAGCGATCCGACTGGTTGATTACACCATCGCGGTTCAGATCTTCATAGAGTCCCTCAATGGGCTTGTTGGTAGTCTTGTCATACACCTGTTTGTAAACGAAATAGGTATAGGGACGATGACCCACCACATGTTTACCCACGCGGTTGCCGGTACCACCCTGAATACCGAGTACATCGATGCCGGTGAAATTGGGATCCTGCTGTTTCAGCAGATTGGTGATTTCAACATCCTGATAAGTCAGGTTGAAACCGAGATCCCAGGTTAAATTCTCATTGCGAACCGGCACGGTATTCAGCACAAATTCCACTCCCTTGCTTTCGATATTACCCACGTTGGTGGTGAGCTCGTTTACGAAATTGGAACCCGGTGCCACAGGAATGGTACTCAGCAGGTCTTTGGTTTTCTTCTGATACAGGTCGATGGTACCGTAGATGCGATTATTAAAGAATCCATAATCCAAACCGATGTTGGAAGTTGTGGTTGTTTCCCATTTGATATTGGGATCATATCCCGCCGGACGCAGATAGGAATAATATGCATTTCCGAACTGATACTGTGCAGTAGGTGTACTGGCCGTGTAACGGGGCATATAGGAATAGTAATCCCCGATATCCTGCTGACCGGTAACGCCCCAGCTCAAACGAAGTTTCAGATCGCTCACGGTGTTGCTGTTACGGAAAAACT
The DNA here is from genome assembly GCA_036562745.1 of Flavihumibacter sp. GTDB lineage: Bacteria > Bacteroidota > Bacteroidia > Chitinophagales > Chitinophagaceae > Flavihumibacter. The sequence goes on along the minus strand of DATCJQ010000143.1, from coordinate 14,664 downwards.
CCTGGTTCATTCGCCAGGCCAATGCCGCAGCAGGGAAATAACCTACGCGGTTATCGGGAGAGAATTTGGAACTCGCATCCCGACGAATAGATGCTGTGAGCAGGTATTTATCATTCAGCGTATAGTTAATCCGTCCGAGATAAGACTCCAGCCGGTATCGCGGTTCGTCGAAGGGGAATACCGGTTCAGAACCCGGAATTACCAGGCCATCCTGTCCGTATGCAGCGAAGCTGTAATTCTTGATATAAAAATCCTGGTAACTGTGGCCCACCAGCACATCGAATTTGGATTTGATGGCATCCAGGTTTTTGGTATAAAACAAGGATACATCGGCCAGTTGGTTCCGCTTCATCTGGCGATATTCGCTCACACGTCCGTTGGTGCGATAGTTGGTGGCGGAGCGACGGTCGAAAATATCGCGGCCCCTGCCCTGGTTGTATTCCACACCGAGGTTGAGCAATACATGGAGATCGGGCAGGAAATGTACCTTGTAATCGGCCTGCACGTTTCCGATAAAGCGGAACACATTCGAACGGTTATCGCGCAGGTTCAGCAGGGCCACGGGGTTACGGGTTGCGAGATTGATAGGGAATCCATCGGATTGCAACCACTCGTAATAACCACCAAATTCTTCCTTACCACCATAAACCGGTTGAGTGGGATCGAATGTTACTGCTGTTCCGATGGCACCTTCGTCGGCGAAACGGTTGGCGGTGGTGGCGGTTTTGAGGGCCACATTCAGCGTGAGATGATCATCAAACAGTTTGGGATTCAGGTTCAATGCGGTGGAGAAGCGATCAAATTCATTTGTCTTAAGCGTTCCTTCCTGGTTCAGATAACCTATGGAGAAACGGTAGGGCAGCTTTTTCGCTAAACTGCCGCTCACGTTGAAGTTGTTATCCCAACCGAGCGCATCCTGGAAGATTTCATCCTGCCAGTCGGTATTGGCATTACCCAGCAGCGCGAGGAAGGAAGGACTTCCTTCTTCCTGAATCAGCTTGCGGAGTTCGCTGGCGGTGAGTACATCCACCTTATCGGTTAATTGTCCCAGTGACAGCGTGGTATTATAATTGAATTTAGGTTTGCCACTGGTTCCCTTTTTAGTGGTGATAATCATTACCCCGTTGGAAGCTCTTGATCCGTACAGCGCTGTGGCGGCCGCATCTTTCAATACGTTGATCGACTCAATATCATTCGGGTTGATCGTGTTCAGGATGTTTGCAGAACCTGCGATTCCGCCACCATCCATCGGCACTCCATCCACCACCACGAGGGGATCGTTGCTTGAGTTGAGGGAAGCGCCACCGCGGATCCGGATCCGGCTTCCGCCACCTGCCGCACCACCTCCGGTTGTGATCTGGAGGCCAGCCACTTTACCAGTTAGCAGTTGCTCGGGTGAGTTGATTACCCCTTTCTGAAATTCCTTTGCCGTAACTGAAGTAACCGAGCCGGTGAGATCGGCCTTGCGGCGTGTACCGTAGGCTACCACCACCACTTCGCCTAAAGCGGCGTTATCGGGGTTCATTACGATGGAGAAGCTCGAAGCACTGGTGCTGATTTCGCGGGCGGTGAAACCCACGGAAGAAACCACCAGGGTGCGGGCTGACTGGGGAATGGTGATACTGAAATTACCGTCTGCATCAGTTTGCACTCCGGATCTGGATCCTTTGACCAGCACGGAAGCTCCGACGATGGGTGAACCATCCCTGTCCGTCACCCTACCGGTAATGATTTTTGTTTGTGCGTGTAAACCTTGCTGCGTGAGGAGTAGGCATAGCAGCGGCAAGGCAATCATAAGCAGTCGTTTGATAGACATAATCTACTTGTTGCGTTTTTATATGAAAAGAATCGTTCGTTTTATGGCTTCGTGTACAATTTACATATTAAAAATGTGTAAAAAGTACACAAACATAAAAATAATTTTTCTTGCCCTTAACAAAATCGGGAAAATTTTTATGTGTTGTTCAGAACGGGGCGCCAGGGGGTTGCGGGCAGTTCTTAATTATGCTCGAGTAAACGCATTTTCCCGCATTGCGTGATCTTGCGTTTTTAAACGCATTCTTACCGGAATTTACTGGAATATTAGATACCATCATTGGCGCTTCCAGGACTGTGTATCCTTTACATATACGCTTTATATGCGAACTTCCCGCAAAAATTAATTTGGCAGCAGGAATGCGTTTTTATGCATTTTTAGTATATTAGAACTTACATAAACGAATAGCTGTCATATAATCAGGTTAGCAGTTGTGTGCATGTTTGTTCGGTAATACCTGTTTTATGCCATGGATTTCCGCATTTCATCACCATCATTATATTGCTTATGAATCGAAAACATGCGCCATTAATTTGCCTCCTGATTGTTGGCTGCTTCCTGTTCGGACCGGCCTGGTCTCAGTCCCGACAGGCGGAGGGAGTCATTTATAATCAACAGGATAGCCTTCCCCTTCCGGGAATTAGTGTGTTTATAAAGGGAACCAACACTGGCACTAGTACAGGGTCTGATGGCCGGTTCCGGATCACCCTTCTCAATCCGGATGCCGTGCTCGTAATTTCATCAGTCGGTTTTGAGCAAAAGGAAATTCAGGCAGGTGGGCAGGCCATAATTACCGTGTACCTGAGTCCGCTTTCCAGCAGGCTGGATGATATCGTGGTAACCGGTTATAGCTCGCAGCGAAAAAAAGATATCACGGGCGCGGTAACGGTGGTAGACATTGCCAGTCTGAAAGCACAGCCTGCTGCCAGTGCAACCGAGGCACTTCAGGGCCGGGCTCCGGGAGTTACCATTGTAAATGATGGTTCACCCGGTTCAACACCCCAGATAAGAATACGGGGATACAGTACCATTAATAACAATGAACCCTTGTATGTTATTGACGGGGTACCCTTTCAGGGAAATATCTCCTGGCTGAATCAGCAGGATATCCAGAATATTCAGGTACTGAAAGATGCATCGGCAGCTTCTATCTACGGCGCCCGTGCCAACAACGGGGTTATCATTATCACCACCCGCAAGGGAAGAGAAGGTTCCCTGCGAATGAATTTTGATGCATTTTACGGGATTACCAGTCCAAACCGCGGCACCTTCCCCGAATTCATGACACCTGCGGAGTATGCCCGTTACCGCTATGATTCCTATATCAATGCGGGCATGGATCCCGGTGCATCACTGGGAGCAATGTATGGTCCGGGTAATAACCCTGTTTTGCCTGAATACCTTATTGCCGGTGCGGCCGTTGGAGTAGGCGTAACACCGGCCGATGCTGATCCTGCGAGGTACAATTCCAACCCTGCTTCCTTTTACCAGATTACCCGGGCCAATCACGCTGGTACAGACTGGATGCGTGCCATCACGCAAAACGGCGCCATCCAGAACTATCAATTGGGTGGCAATGGAGGAAGCAAAAATGCAGTATATGCCTTTTCGCTCGGTTATCTCGATCAAAAAGGCACTGTAAAACACACCGGATTCAAGCGGTACAATGTTCGCACCAATATGCAGCTAAATGCATTGAACAATCATTTCCGTGTGGGAGGAAATATTCAATTCACCCGCACCGAGGGGGTAGGCTTTGCCACCAATAGTTCAACAGCGGGCGATTATCAGAATGAATACAGTCCCATTGGAAACGTGTACAAGATTCAGCCCATAATTCCGGTTTATGATATCGCCGGAGGCTTTGCCGGTGCGCGGGGTGCAACACTCGGTGATGCCAAAAATCCCCTTGCGATATTGTACCGCGCAAAAGACAACTACCGTCGTGAAAACCGCAGCTTCGGAAACATTTTTGCGGAGATTGATCTGATCAAAGGTCTGACAGCACGCAGCAGTTTCGGCGCCAACCTTTTCAATTACAATGCACAGCAGATTCGATATCCTGCCATGGAAGATGCAGTATCCATTTCCACCAACGGCTATAACGCCACCCAGGGATTTGGAGTTGAATGGACCTGGACCAATACCCTCACTTACAAAAAACGAATTAACGACGAACACGATTTCACGGTGCTGGCTGGTACCGAGGCCATAAAGAACAATTTCCGCGTTCTTACCGGCGGAAGAGATGGTTATTTCATTTTGGGTGATCAGGACTACTACTACCTGAATACAGGAACCGCCAACATTACGAATGGGGAATCAGGAAGTCGTAGTTCCCTGGCCTCCATTTTTGCCCGACTCGATTATGGGTTCCGCGACAAGTACCTGTTGAGTGCCACGATACGCCGTGACGGTTCCTCTAATTTTGGAGCAGCCAACCGATACGGAGTTTTCCCAAGTGTTAGCGCAGCCTGGAGGGTTTCAGGTGAATCCTTTATGGAATCCGTTGACTGGGTTTCCGATTTGAAACTGCGACTCAGCTATGGTGAAACGGGAAACCAGAGCATCCCTGCTAACAATGCATATGATCTCTTCCAAATAGTGAATACGCAAACCTACTATCCTATCACCGGGGGAAATGTTTTACAATCAGGTGTAGGCCAGAATCAGATTGGCAACCCCAATTTGAAATGGGAAGCCGTGAAATCAACGAATCTCGGCATCGATTTCACCCTTTTCAGAGGGAAATTGGATGGTTCGGTTGATCTATACCGTAAGATTACCTCCGATATGTTGTATTCCATACCCCTTCTCCAGCAGGCTGCCGGGATGGCGAACAGTCCGTTTCAAAATATCGGAAGCATGAAGAACCAGGGTGTTGAAATCATGCTGAATTATCATCACAAGAGCAAAGCCGGAAAAAGACCCTTCAGCTTTGATGCGGGTATAAACTTTGCCCGAAACGTGAATGAAATCACCGGGCTTGCTCCAGGAATCGACAATACCATTTTCGCAAGTACCGGTTTAAATACCACGATTTTCAAAGTTGGTAAACCTTATGGTGAATTCTACGGATACAAACAGGCAGGCATATTCCAGAATCAGGCCGAAGTGGATGCAAGCACCCAGCCTGGTGCCCGCGTTGGTGGTATGAAATATGCGGATACTGACGGAGACAAGGTTTTCTCGGTAAATGACCGCACCTATCTCGGTAGCCCACTGCCCGATTTCACCTACGGTATCACACTCAACGGCGGCTATGGAAACATCGATGTACTGCTATTCTTTTACGGCAGCCAGGGAAACAAATTATACAATGTAACGAAGAAGTTTACCGACTTCCAGGCTTTTCCCTCTGCTGCCAGCAAGCGATTGCTGAATGCATGGACACCACAGAACCCCCAATCAAATATCCCCATGGCATCGCCGCTGTCTTCGGCGCTTGAATACGAATCATCTTCGTATTATGTTGAAGATGCCTCGTATTTCCGCCTGAAAAATATTCAGATCGGATACTCACTGAATGATATCGCACCCCTTAGGAAAGCCGGATTTACCAAACTGCGTGTATACGTCGGAGCAACGAACCTGTTCACCATTACCGGATACAGCGGACTTGATCCGGAGGTATCGCAGGCTCCGTCAACGTTTAGCCTGCCTGGTATTGATCTGGGCGTATATCCCACACCGCGCCAGTTCCTCTTTGGCATAAACACCAATTTCTAATCCAAGACTTCTACTCATTTCAAATAAAAACGAATGAAAAAGAATATCACATTATGGCTTTCGACCATCGTTCTGGTGGCAGGATCATGTAAAGAAAGCTTTTTGGAAGTTACCCCACAGGCACAGCTGGCGCCGAGTCAGCTTGCCAACTTAAATGGGGTTGAAAACGCGCTGATTGGTTCCTACACCATGTTAAACGGAAGCAGAAGCGGAACCTGGGGCACCTATGGTGCTGCTCCCAGTTTCTGGGTTTGGGGTGAAGTGGCTGCTGACAATGCGCATAAAGGCAGTGATCCCGGAGATTTGCCAGAATATGCAGCCATCGAAACACACAACCCAATCTCCACCAACCCGGGTATTGCACAATTATGGCAACGCCGTTTTGAAGGTGTCCTGCGTACCAATAACACCCTGAAACTGCTTGCTGCCTCTCCCGATGAAGTGAAAAATAGCGCTCGTGGTATTGAAATTGCTGCCGAAGCAAGATTTCTCAGAGCCCATTACTATTTCGATCTGTGGAAAGTATTTAAGTACGTACCCTATGTAACCGAAGCGGATGCCGACCCCTCAAAAGTCCCCAACGACGATGATATCCTCCCAAAAATTCAGGAAGATTTCGAGTTTGCGGAAGCTTATCTGCCCGTAGACAAGCCACTGAACCAGGCGGGCCGGGTGAACAAGAAAGCCGCCAAAGCCTATCTTGGAAAAATTTACCTATATCAGAACAAATACGCGGAAGCACTGGATTTATTCAATGAGGTGATCAATTCCTCACCCGATCTTGAAACGCTTGATTTCCGCGACAATTTCGACGTTGCTGTTCGGAATGGACCTGAATCCGTTTTCGCAGTGCAACACAGTGTACAGGATGGAACAAATGGAGCCAGGGGAAATGTGGGTGATATGCTGAATGCTCCCTTTAACCCTGCCCTTCCCGTAAGCTGTTGCGGTGCCTTCACGCCTTCGTTCGACCTGGTGAATGCTTATAAGGTTACGGAAGAGGGCCTGCCCGATTTCGAAAATCATCACAACAGTTATTTCCCCTCCAGCTTTGACGAAAATTTCCAGATTCCGGTTGATTTCAGACTCGATCCCAGATTGGACTATACAGTTGGCCGTCAGGGTATTCCCTATCGCGACTGGGGTCCGATGGAAGGTAACAGCTGGGTGAGAAACCCCGGAAACAGCGGTCCCTTTCTTCCCTACAAAAATGTGACCGATGCATCCAAGCTGGCGGCGAACACCGAACCTGCCGCGCGAAACATAAACAATCTGAATATCCACATCATCCGCCTTGCTGATGTTTATCTCATGGCTGCAGAGTGTCTGGTACATACCGACCTGAATGCCGCTATGAATCTGGTGAACAAAGTGAGAAGAAGAGCTGCCAACCTTCCCGCCAAAAGAATCGTGGTAGGCGGAGTAGAACGCGACGCTGCCAACTATTCGGTGGGTCTGTATACATCTTTCCCCGACAAAGATTTTGCGATGAAAGCGATCCAGTGGGAAAGAAGACTGGAGCTGGCTATGGAAGGACATCGCTTTTTTGATCTGAGAAGATGGGGGATTCTAAAATCCACGCTGGATGAGTACGCAGCCTATGAATCTCAAAAGCTGGAATATGTTGCCCCCATACCCAAGAATGACTATTTCTATCCGATTCCACAAACTCAGATAGACAATTCCAATGGTGTACTCAAGCAAAAAAATTAATCGGTAACTCAACGACTACAATCATGAATCAATTATTATCCCGCTGGAAACGGGCCTGCCTCTTATTACTGCTGCTGCCCCCAACAAACCTTCTGGCACAAACGGGATTTCAGAAAGATAAAAATGAATTCTTTCCCTTTGCCGTTTGGTACAGTGGCGGAAAAGCCCGTGCTACGATGTTGTCTGAGATTCATAAGGGATCTCGTGAGGAATGGAAAAAGGATCTGCAACAGATAAAAGCCATGGGCTACAATACTGTTAAGACCTGGGTGGAATGGGCACACTGTGAGCCGCGCAAAGGACAATACAATTTTGAAAACCTCCAGTTGCTCGGAGAGCTGGCACAGGAAGTGGGTTTGAAAATCTTCATTCAGGCTTATGCGGAATCCGCTCCTGAATGGGTGGGCAAAAATTATCCGGATGCATTGTTCGAATCACAGAATGGCGACAAGGTGATCTCCCAGGTATGTCCGGGTTATTGTATCGATCATGAAGAAGTGCGCGAGCATTTTGCCCGTTTTTTTGAAGAAGCCGCAAAAGTTGCCACCAAATTCCCGAATTTCTATGGCTGGGATCTATGGAGCGAACCCCATATCCTCCAATGGGGAAGACCCGGCTGGATTGCCGATGCCCAATATTGCTATTGTCCACATACACAGGCCAAGTTTCGCAAATGGCTGCAGAACAAATACCAGACACTTGAACAACTGAACAAAGCATGGTACCGAAACTATGAAGAGTGGAACGACGTAGAACCACCCCGTTTCAGTACAATTCTGAGCTATACTGATTTTATCGATTGGAAAAGCTTTATCTACGAAAAAATGGCGGGTGATCTCCGTCTGAGAACAGAAGCTATCAGAAGAGTAGATAAGAAGGGCGTTGCCACTGCACACGCTTCGCCCGTATCCTTGTTCAGCTCACCTTATGGAATGGGCGCAGAAGATGATTTTCTGTTTGCGAATCAGGTGGACTACTATGGACTCTCGCAATACCCCAAACACAACCTGTCGGGCGATTGGGTTCCCTGGCGTTTTATGGCCGGCGCCGACTTCTCTTATAGCGCCAATAAGAAAAATGGCGGTTATTATGTGGGTGAGTTTCAGGCTGGATTCGGAACCGTTGGTCTGAATGTCAGCGATCCGGTTACACCCGAGGATCAGCGCATTTGGGCATGGTCCTGTCTGGCTACAGGTGCCAAAGGAATTTTTGTGTATGCCTATTATCCTATGTCATCAGGATATGAATCAGGTGGCTATGGTCTGATCAACCTGGATGGTACAAAAACCGAGCGTTCCGTTGAACTCGGAAAGATTGCAAAGTTTGTTCATGACAATCAGAAACTGTTCAGCCAGTCCAAGCCGGTGAAAGCTTCCATCGCCATTGTGTATAATCCGCTTTCACAAATGGTAGGCGGAACCCGGCGCACCACCACACAGGATGGACATGCCAATTCGCTGATTGGTTACTATCGCTTATTGTCAGAGCACAATATTCCGGTTGAATTCATTCACCGGAAGGATCTTGAATCAGGCGATCTTTCCCAATACAAAATGATTATTGTACCCTACGCGCTGATGTTTACGCAACAGGCCGCAGACGGACTTAAGCAATTCATCGCGAACGGAGGGAATGTGTTGGCGGAAGCTAGAACCGGATGGAATGATGAACGCGGATTTGCAGCCGAAGTAATACCCGGTATGGGACTGAGCGAAGTCTTCGGTGTTCGTGAACTTAAATTAAAAACCGTTCCTTCCGTAGCGATAAGGGTTCCCGATAATAATCACCCCGCCTTGTCTTATCTGTCGAAGAATGATACGCTCAAGGGCTCCTTGTTCGCCGAGTCGGTTGAACTCCTGCCCGGCGCCAAAAACGCCAAAGTACTGGGCTATCTGGATGATGGCACTGCCTGCATAGTGACCTCCACCTATGGAAAGGGGAAAACGATGTACGTGGGCTCTTTCCTTGGAATGGCAAATTCCCGGGGATCGTTGTGGGACCAATCGACCCAACGTCTGGTAGTGCAGGATTCAGCCAATCAGAACACCAACCGGTTTTTATTGGGACTCGTAAACTGGGGTAATATTCAGTTGCCGGTGAAAGCAGAGCAGCGCCCGGGATCCGAAAATCCGCTGATAGTGCGGTTGCATGAAAACAAAGACGGCAATCTGCTTTATGTGTTAAATCATGGCCGGACTACCGAAAAAGCGCGCCTGACTGTTACAGTGCCCGCCAATGGTCAATATGAAGTAAGAGAAATCATTACCAACCGTGTGATCAAGGTAACGGCCAGCAATAAAGCAGTAGTATTCGATACGAATGAAATCGGTGAAAAAAATGCAGAGGTCTGGCTGATCAAAAAAATTGGCTGATCTGTGTAAAGAACGCTGCGCCAGCAATAGGGCGCAGCGTTTAAATCACTTCCATATGTTTGCGATACTGAACAAGCTTCTTATCAGTAGGCTTTAATTCGGTAATAAGGTAGTCGATTTCCTGCGGCGGACAGAGCTTGAGTTTATGAGTAGAATTGAGCTTTTCAGAAATAGTCAGAATAGCCACTTTGGAGGATGCGCGTAACATGGCTTTTTTAACATGCACAATCCGCCAATCCTGTTCTGTTATTCCTTCTTTGGAATCAATGGCATTGGCGCCGAGAAAGCAAAGATCCACCTTAATCTCCGACAGATCATTCACCAGTTTTTCGCCAATACAGATTTGGGCTGCATTGTCCAGCTGGCCACCCAGCAGAATCACGGTAAGTTTAGGATGCTCGGCCAGCTCAAGTGCCATAAGCGGACTGACCGTAAAGAAGGTTGCCTCCAGGTTTTTCGGGATGGCCCTCACCATTTCGAGCATGGTGGTTCCGGCTTCGGTCAACACAGTCATCCCGTTCTTGAGCAGACCGATGGCTTTCCTGGCTATCTCCCTCTTCTGGGTTACTGCGTACACATTGGTTTGATGATTGGAATAATGATACGATTTTGAAAGAGCGCCACCATGAACCTTGATAATTTCACCGTTTTCGGCCATTTCAGCGAGATCACGCCGGATGGTATCATCAGATACTTTCAATTCCAGCGCCAGATCCGTGGATAACACCTTGTTATGTAGATTCACCTGTTTCAAAATATAAGCGTGCCGCTCATTTTTCAACATATTGGAGACATCTGCTTTCATTGCGTTTTATTGCGTTTTTAATAAAATATTTAAACGTATCCCGGGTTATTCGGGTCTGCAAAGATAAAAATAGTCATTCCTTTACCGATTAAAACAATCATGCGTTTTTGTGCATTATTTTATTAAATTGTGCTAATAACCGAATTACAAAATTTGCATTTGCTTCACTAGTTATATCAACCCAAGCAGACGATAGTATGTCATTATTAGGAATAGACCTTGGAGGAACCAAACTGACCCTTGCCCTGTTCACAGAATCCGGCGAGTTGGTGCATAAAGAAACGGTATTACTGGACAAAACAGGCGGTGAGGCTACAGGGCGGTTCATACGGGAAAAAACAAATAACATGATGAAGATTGCCCGGGAGAAAGCAGATCCCGTGCAGTCGATCGGCGTATCGGTACCGGGTATCAGCCGCAAACAGAGCGGAACGGTTTGGGCGCCCAATATTCCGGGCTGGCAAGACTATCCCTTGCTGGAAGAGCTCAGGTTGGTAAGCGATGGAGTACCTGTTCAAATCGAAGGGGATAGAAGTTGTTATGTATTGGGCGAACGCTGGCAGGGAAAAGCAAGAAACTGTGATCACTTCATCTTTCTTGCCATCGGTACCGGAATTGGTGCAGGTATCATGATAAACGGACAAGTGCTGGATGGAGTGAATGGCAGTGCGGGTTCCATCGGATGGATGACCATGCACCCCTCCTGGATGGAAGAATATGGAAAGCACGGTTTTTTTGAATGCTGGGCATCCGGAGAGGGTATGATCCGACTGACCAAATCGAAACTGAATGACCATCCCGGTTACAAAGGCCCTTTAAGAGAGAAGGAGGCATCCGCTCTTACGACTCGTGTATTGTTTGAAGCGGCAGAACAGGAAGATAGCCTGGCAAAGGATATTATTCAAACCTGTATCAGCCTCTGGGGTATGGCTATTGCCAACCTCGTATCGCTGTTTGATCCGGCCATGATCGTGCTGGGCGGCGGCGTATTTGGTCCGGCTGCCCGATACCTCCCCGATATACAGCAGCAGGCATTGAAATGGGGACAGCCGCAAAGCATGCCTAAAACCGAAATAACACTCAGTGCCCTGGGGTCAGATGCAGGTGTATACGGAGCAGGGTTTCTGGCACTATCATCCCTTCAACCCAAACAATCCGGAAACTAACTGTTATGAACAAACGAATTTTAGTATTTGGCACCGCTTGCATCGGGATGTTGCTTTTTGGTGTATGCATGATTACACTGGGCGCGATCCTTCCCATGTTGAAAGAAAAGTTTGGGCTAAACAACACCACTGCGGGTGCACTCTTTTCCATACTACCCTTTGGAATTTTAAGTGGCTCACTGGTTTTTGGTCCGCTGGCCGATCGGTTCGGATATAAACCGGTTTTCATCCTGGCCTGTGTAACCCTCTTCCTGGGTTTCCAGGGAATCGCGTTTCTGGATTCCTTGTTACTCTTAAAACTGGCCGTTTATTTCTTCGGATTCGGAGGAGGTGCGCTGAACGGCGCCACCAATGCGCTGGTAGCCGATATCAGCGAAAAATATAAAAGCGCCAATCTGAGTATACTCGGTGTTTTCTATGCGATCGGCGCACTGGGAATGCCATCCCTGCTGAGTTTGCTGCAAAAGAAGTACTCCTTCGAAATCATTGTAGCCTCAGTGGGGGCCTTTACCGTGGCGCTGATTCTTATCACCTGGCTGGTTCGCCTTCCATCAGCAAAGACCGATATCGACAATCTATGGTCGCAGGGAGTAAAATTGCTGAATAATCAACTGATCCTTCTTTTTGCTGCCATACTTTTTCTACAAAGCAGTCTCGAAGCGATCATCCATAACTGGGTCACTACATTCATGGCTGAGGCCAAAGGCATTTCGTCGGAAAACGCGTTGTATGCGCTATCGCTGAATGTGGCCGGCATGGCTATCATGCGACTGGTTTCGGGTAGTGTATTCCGTAAGGTTTCTCCCATGCATTTGCTTACCTTCTCGGTGCTGCTGATGCTGGCAGGCACGGTGGCACTTCAATTTGCGGATGGCTTTGTTATAGCTTCCATTGCCTTGTTTGTTCAGGGGGCGGGAATGGCCGGTGTTTTCCCCATCATGCTCGGCTTTACGGGCGAGCGATTCCAGCATATATCCGGTACCGCATTCAGCTTTTTGTTCGTCTGTGCCCTGTTAGGCAATATGCTCATCAATTACCTGCTCGGATTTCTCATTGAAAAAGCCGGTATTCAACAGTTGCTTACCGTAACATATATAGAACTGGCAATTATGTTATTGCTGCTTCCCCTCATCTACAGAAAATTAAATCAATCACTTAAAACAATCTAGTATGTTGGCTAAACAATGGCTCACAAATGTCCGCGATGTGATGAGTCGCATCGAAGACACTCAAATGGAAAATATCCAAAAAGCAGCTCAGGTAATGGCTGACTCAATTGAGGCAGGCCGTTGGGTGCATACGTTTGGATGTGGACATGCCACCCTTCCAATTGAAGAAATGTACCCACGCATCGGCGGATTTGTGGGATTTCACCCTATGATAGAACTCCCTCTGTCTTTCTTTACCCGCATCACCGGTGAAATGGGCGTGCATCAGTTCGTGTTCCTCGAAAGAGTGGAAGGCTATGGCGTTGAAATCATGAAGGGATACAATTTCGATCCCCGTGATACCATGTGGCTATTCTCCCACTCCGGTGTCAATAATGTAAACATAGATGTGGCTATCGAAGCACGGAAAAGAGGCATGAAAGTAGTGGTTTTCGGTTCCGCTGCCGAGGCTAAGGGTAAACAAACCCGCCATTCCAGCGGTAAAACCATTTTTGATCTGGCCGATATCGTGGTGGATAGCTGCGCACCACTCGAAGATGCTTCCGTACCGCTGAAAAATCACCAGGACAAAATCGGACCAATTTCCACCATGGCATTTGTGACCTGCGTTTGGATGACGGTAACCACGGTGGCTGAAATCCTGGCCGACCGCGGCGTAAAACTTTATATCCACCCCTCTCATAATGTACCCAACAACGGCAATGCCCGGGAGCGTCTGGAAGAAGCGCTGGCCGAGTACAAACGCCGTGTGGCCAATGTGTGATTTGGTTAGGCCTTTCCATAAAAGAAGGCTATCGATTCAGTTCGATAGCCTCTTTACATTTAAGCGATGCAGGTTTCCGCAAACGGAATTAGATGCCGACCAGGGTAATCCCTAGGAAATCTTTTTAACCTTCTTGCTGAATTTGGCAGAATTGAATTTGTACAATTTACCCGGACGATGCGGCACATCTTCTTCCAGCTCGTTCAGATCCACCAGCCAGTCCATCATGAAAAATTTCTTCCGGAAATTCCGGCGATCCAATTCAGTGTTCAGCACCGCTTCGTACACACTCTGTAGTTCGCGCAGCGAAAATTTCTTGGGCAGCAGATTGAACACCACCGGCTGATCCACCACCTTCTCGCGGAGGCGCTCCAAACAGGTATCGAGGATATTTTTATGATCGAAGGCCATTTCCGTGATCTCATTCACAGGGTGCCAGTGCAACTCATTCTCGGAAAGTTTCAGTTGCACATCGTTGATGTTTACCAGTGAGAAATAAGCAGTGGTGATAACACGCCCTCCAGGGTGACGGTTCACCTTACCGAATGTATGCACCTGCTCGAGGTATACATCTTCCAGCCCCGTCCGCTCTTTCAGAATCCGGTAGGAAGCGGAATCGATGTCTTCATCCGGCTTCACCAGGTCACCCAACAGCGACCACATCCCCTTGTACTCCTTGAGATTACATTTGATCACCAGCACTTTCAGCTCCCCCCCTTCAAATCCAAAGATTACGCAGTCCACCGATAAGGCAATTCTGAAATAATCCTTATCACTTAACTCACCATAATGGCTGAACCTCGAAATTTGTTTCATGCTCGTAAATTTACTGCTTTAGCAGTTTGATAATCTTCCGTTTGTCGTTTACCTGTAGCTGTAATAGGTAAACACCTTTTCGCAAATTACTGATAATGGCGGGATCGAAACGAGCCTGGTGCTCGCCTTTGCCGCGGTTGCCAATATACAGCGAAGCGATCTGACGACCGTTCAGGTCCATCATGCTGATCTGCACTTTCCCGGCTTCGGGCAGTTCGTAGCGAACCAGGGATTCGCCGGTAACGGGGTTGGGACTCATCCTCAGCCGGAAAATATCGGAGGTTTCAATATCCCGTACCGGTGTCGGGATGGTGC
>DATCJQ010000142.1:0-8219 GCA_036562745.1 Flavihumibacter sp. | reverse complement strand
GTCTTATAGAATGGTGAATGCAGAATGAAATCTTTGATAACCCCCACCACAGTCCAGGCACGATCGTTTTCCCGGATCACTTCTCCAATTGGATTGGTGAATCCCATGGCCTGAACAGCCGATTCGTTTAACAGTACGGATGATGAATCGCCGGGATAAACACTCAGATCAATATCCCGCCCCTGAATGAGTTCGAGTCCCGCAGTTGTAACCAGATGCTGATCGGCGCAGAAGCGGTCGAATAATGTCCGGTCATCCGGTTGTTTGCCTTTCCACTCGACACTCCAGGTATTACTCCAGCCTTGCGTAATAGGGGCACTGGTTTTCGTAACGGAAATGGCTGTACCGCTCGACAGCAGTTCGTTTTTGATCAGTTCATAGTTCTTATCAACCGACCCGTTTATCCTATGGTAAACCAGCTGGTCTTTATTGTATCCGTTGTGCCGGTTCAGGGCATGGTTAATTTGTTTCTTGATAACAATGGTGCAGATGATCAGCGCAATGGCACAGGTGAATTGCCCTACCACCAGTATTTTTCTCGGATTGATGGCTGCCTGCACTTTTCGGAAGCTTCCCTTCAACACTTTGGTGGGCTGGAACCCGGAGAGGATAAATGCCGGATAGCTGCCGGCCACCAGTCCGGTTACCAGCACGAATGACAGCCAGAATGCCCAGGACGCCGGATCCGTATACTGGATTTGAATATCCTGTTCCACAAAGCGATTGAAGGAAGGCAGGAAGAGTTGCACCAGCACCACGGCCAGCACGCCCGCGATAAATGAGAGTAGAATGGATTCTCCCAGGAACTGGGCGATCAGGTTATAACGCCGCGCGCCGACTACTTTGCGGATACCCACTTCCCGGGCTCTTTTTTCACTTTTTGCAGTACTCAGGTTCATGAAGTTGATACAGGCAATCAGAAGCAAGATGGAACCCACGATGCTGAAAATTTTTATGTATTCGATCTGTCCACCGGATTCAACACCATTGGTGAAATTGGAATAAAGCCGCCAGCGCTCGATTGGATATAGAAAAAAGCCTCCATCCGGATCATCGGAATCGTATTTTTTACGGAAATGTTCCAGCTTGGCATTGGCCTGGTCCATACTGGCTCCCTCTTTCAGCAATGCATAGGTGCGGGTGGAATTATTCCCCCAATACGCATCATCCCAGCCTCTGGATCGCAGATAGGCCCAGGGCAGGAGGGCGTCAAAACGGAACCGGGTATTGTCTGGCGGATCCTGTACTACCGCTGTTACCGTGAATTGATGGTTGACATTGAGTTCAAGTATTTCACCAATCGGATTGCTGTCGCCGAACAGCTTCTCAGCAGTTGTTCGGGTCAGTACAATGCCATTGGGGTTCATCAGCGCATTGGCCGGATCGCCTTTAATAACGGGGAAGCTGAATACATCGAGGAAGGTGGAATCCACAATGATGCCATCCATCATGAGGGTCTTATCCTTGTATTTGGTGAGATAGGGGTCAGACCAGTTCACACGCACGGTGGATTCAATTTCGGGTATATCTGACTGTAAGGCACTGGCCAGGATTTTGGGTGTGGTATTCCAGCAGCTTATTTTCCCGTTAAATGTACTTTTATTCCAGGCCTCGTATATACGATCCTTTTTTTCATGGAAGCGATCATAACTTACTTCATTGGCAATCCACAGGAATACCAGGATGGCCGATGCAAGCCCCACTGCCAATCCCAATATATTGATGGCAGAAAACGCCTTGTTCTTTACCAGGTTGCGAAATGCTACTTTGAAATAATTGTACAGCATAGGAAAGGTTTATTCAGATCGTAAACTTTTGATCGGGTTAGTGATGGCCGCTCTGACCGCCTGTCCGCCTACGGTAAGGATCGCGATAACCACGGCCGCTGCGGCTGCCAGGCCGAATATCCACCAACTGATGGCAGTGCGGAATGCAAAGTTTTCGAGCCAGCGGTTCATCGCATACCAGGCGATGGGGAAGGCGATAAGGGCCGCAATCAATACCAATTTCAGGAAGTCGCGGGTCAGCAGCAGGATAATATGCTGCACGGAGGCTCCCAGCACTTTGCGCACGCCAATCTCCTTGGTTCGTTGCTCCGCCATGAAAGCAGCCAGTCCGAATAACCCCAGGCAGGCGATGATAATGGTGAGGATTGAAAAGCTCAATGCCAGCTGTCCCACTTTCTGTTCCGCCGCATACATGCGATTAAAGGATTCATCCAGGAAACTGTATTCAAACGGAATGGTGGGAGCCATTTCACTCCAGGTTCTTTCCACCTGGTTCAGCAAGTACGACAGGTTATTCGCTTCGATCCGGAATGCCATCGATCCGTCGGCCGCTCCCAACATGAAACACAAGGGGCCGATCTGCTGCTTCATCGACTCATAGTGAAAATTCTTCACCACCCCGATGATGGTATGGGGGGTAAGATTACCTCCGTCGTTTCCCGCATACAGGGTTTTGCCAACCGGATTTTCGATACCCATCAGCGATGCTGTGGTTTCATTGATGATGATGGCACTCGAATCGGTGCCGAATGCTTTCGAGAAATTCCGTCCATATTTCATTTCCATACCCAGCAGCGGAATATAATTTTCATCGATATCCCAGGTTTGCATATTGATGCCGCTGGTATTGGTAAAGCTGGCTTCGGTAGAGAAGGTCCGGTCACTACGCGCACTGTTGGATACGGGCAGGTATCCCGCATTGGAACCGGCCTGCACCCCCGGTAACTGGAGAATCGCATTGCGGAATCCTTCTTTTTTTCCACCCAGAGAATAGGTATTGTTGATGACCAACACCTGCTCTTTGTTATAACCCAGTTTGCTGTTCTGTATGAAGTTGAGTTGCCGGTAGATGACAATGGTTCCGATAATCAGGATGATGGAGGTTACGAACTGCACCACCACCAGGCTGCTCCTCAAACGACCCCGGCTTTGACTGGTGCTGAATTTTGTTTTCAGCACATTCAGTGGATTGAAGGAGGATAGAAACAAAGCGGGATAGGCACCGGCAAGCAGGCCCACCACCAGCGGTAACAGCAGCAGGGCGGCAATAAATCCCGGACTGAACAAATCTTGAATCGTGAAATGCTTTCCTGCCAGCTGATTGAAAAAGGGCAGACAAAGTATGCACACCCCCAAGGCCAGCGCCATTGAAATATAGGTGAGCAGGGTAGATTCAGTAAGGAACTGAAATACCAGGCTCTTTTTTTCCGATCCCAGCACTTTCCGGATACCCACCTCACGGGCACGATTAGCCGATCTGGCGGTGGCCAGGTTCATGAAATTAATACAGGCAATCAGTAATACGAACAGTGCAACGGCTGAAAAGATATATACGTATTGGATACTTCCGTTTACACTCAGCTCGGGAAAACGATCGGAATAAAGATGAATATCGGTCAGGGGGATCAGGGAGTATTCTATCCGGTTGCCGGCCTGTTCAAATTCTTCGATGGAATTGATCTGCATTTCGTTCTTCGCTGCAGGGAGTACATAGTTTTTGATGTACCCGGCAAATTTTGCTTCCATGTCGCGCCGGCTGGTACCTTCGGCCAGGAGCAGATAAGTCTGGAAATTGTGACTCAGCATCTGTCCGAAACGGTAGGGGGCATTGGCCATGGAGAACAGGAACTGCGGATTGTAATGCGATTGCCTCGGCAGATCTTCGATCACAGCTGTAATCTTGTAGAGGGTGCTGCCATTGTCGTTGGTTTCGATATGTTTTCCAACCACATCTGTGTTGCCAAAATATTTTTCTGCCGCCGAACGGGTAAGTACAACCGAATTGGGCTCATCCAATGCATGGGTCAGATCACCGGCCAGGGGCACACAGGTGAACACATCGAAATAGGTGGAGTCAACATGGGCAACCTGTGTTTCATTCAGGTAGAGATCGCCCTTTTTTATCATTTTGGATCCGGAACTGGCATAGATTCGTGTATAGGCTTCCACTTCCGGATAGTCTTTTTTCAGCAGGGCACCCATCATGTCGGAAGCCACGGCCAGTCGCAACTCCGATCCCCCCATTACAATATTGGTATTGATCCGGTAAATCCGACCGGCATTTTTGTTATGACGGTCATAGCTTAACTCATCCACCACGTAGAGTGAGATCAACAGAAAACAGGCCAGGCCGGCTGCCAGTCCTGTAATATTCAATGCCGTGAAGAACTTGTTCTTCAGCAGACTGCGGTAGGCAATTTTCCAGTTGTTGTTAAGCATTTTAGTTTGATATTTTCCGGGGGCACCCGGCAGTCAGATTATACCATAATGTTTTCCATTACTGTTTGTCCGTCGAGCATACGGATGATACGGTGACTGTAGCGTGCGTCGTGCTCTGAGTGGGTTACCATCACGATGGTGGTACCCTGTTCGTTCAGATCAGTGAGCAGTTGCATTACTTCATTACCGTTGGAAGAATCCAGGTTACCGGTCGGTTCATCTGCCAGGATCAGCTTGGGATTGTTTACCACGGCACGGGCAACAGCCACACGTTGTTGCTGCCCACCCGATAATTGCTGCGGATAGTGATTGCGACGGTGCATGATTACCATCTTATCCAATACTTCCTCCACAATCTTCTTACGCTCCGAAGGCTTTACTCCGGTATAAATCAGGGGCAGTTCCACATTCTCGTACACGGTCAGCTCATCGATCAGGTTGAAGCTCTGGAACACGAAGCCAATATTGTGTTTGCGCAACTCTGCTCTTTTGCGCTCATTGAATCCGGCCACTTCAATGCCGTTGAATTTGAAAGAGCCGGCGTCCGGATCATCCAGCAATCCAAGAATGTTCAGGAGGGTGGATTTGCCACAGCCCGAGGGACCCATGATGGCAACAAACTCACCTTCCTTCACCTCCAGTGATAGTTTGTTTAATGCAACGGTTTCCACTTCTTCCGTGCGATAGATTTTTTCAAGGTTGCTGATCTTGATCATACAATTCAGGATTTATTAAATGATGGTGAGAATGTAAATAGGGGAGGCTTCCACCGGCAGAGCGGTTTCTTCCTCCGTGTTAAGGTTTAATGGTTCTGCTGTCTGCATGTCAACAGGTTTCGGATATTGAGCGGCACAGGTTTCGTCGCTCAAAAGAGGCGCTGTACTTGAAACCGTGACCAGCAACAGCAGTATAATTTTTGTCAGATAGGTTAACATATCATTCAGTTGCAAGGTTATTTTCCTTTCAGGATCAATTCCTGGTTATTACCAAAGTTCTCATAGCTGGATGTGATGACTTTGTCGCCGGGTTGTAGTCCCTCCAGTACTTCATAGGTATCCGGACTTTGCATGCCGAGTTTTACAGGAACACGGTAAGCCATGGTGCCGGCTTCGTTCACCTTGAACACCCAATTACCGCCGGTTTGCTGATAGAATCCACCCTTGGGCAGGAGGATGGCCTGTTTTTCGTCAGACAGTGCCAGTCGGATCTGCAGGGTTTGGCCGCGACGGATCCCCTGGGGTACTTCATTTTCAAATTCCATATCCACCTGGAAACGACCGCCTGTCACCTGGGTATAAATCTTTTTAATTACCAGTGCGTACTCCTTACCGGCGAAACTGAATCGGCCATGCAGTCCGGTAAAAATGCGCGAGATATAATGCTCGTCCACATCCACCCGAACTTTATAGCCGCTCATCACGTCCAGTTGTCCGAGGCGCTCACCCTTGTTTTTGGACTGGCCGATTTCCACGTCCAGAGAAGTCAGCTGTCCGTCAACGGGTGCACGTACAATCAGGTCGCCCACTTTTTTACGCATCAGCTGCAGGGCATTCTGCATGCGTTCATAGCTTTCCTGCATCTGGCGGAGCTGCTGACGGTTGGATACGGAGTCCTTATTGAGGATGTCTACAGTAAGTGCTTTGCGACGCAGCTGGTATTCGTACAGGTTTTTTGAGGAGAGGTATTCCTGCTTGCCGATGGCTTTTTGTTCGTAGAGTCTTTCGTTCACTTTGAATTGTCTTTCCGCTTCCTTCAGGGCATTGTCCACTTCTGCCATCTGGTTCAGCCGGGTAATGGTGTTCTGGTCTGCATTGTTTTTGGAAATCTGCATCTGGGTCAGCACGTTGAACACCTGGGTCTCCTGGTTAGAGAGACTGAGTTCCAGATCCGTATTGCTCAGGCGCAGAATGGGCTGCCCCTTTTTCATCAGGGCACCATCTTCCACATATTTTTCCTCCACCCGGCCGCCTTCGGTGGCATCCAGGTAAATCGTTGTAACCGGCAATACGATCCCATTCACCGGGATGGTTTCCTGGAATACCCCCTTCCTGATTTCACTGATGGTGATACGCTCTGTGTCCACGTTCAGCCGGCTGGCTCCCTGGGTAAAATAAATGCTCCCGCCAATCAATGCGGCAAGGGCAGCTATCCCTCCGATCGTTGCCAGCTTCTTCGCCGACCATTTCTTTTTTTCAATGACTCTGTCCACCGTTCAAGTTTTTGCGTTATTTCTGCTGATGGTGCTTGTCTAAACCCTGTGCCAAAATTTAATTAACTTATTTTCAATTGATTAGAAACTTGTCATGTAGGCCGGGTGTTCGCTTTTGATACAATTACTGTTCGCAATTGAGATATACGTACAGTTTAAATAAATCCTATACTTGTGTCCTTGAATTATGACACTGAGAAACGCCTCCATACTGGTTATCGACGACGATACCGATGTGCTCACAGCGGTACGGCTCCTGCTTAAATCGGAAGTTAAGGAAGTGGTGACGGAGAAAAATCCCCAGGAGATCAATCACCTGGTTCCGGGCAACCGCTTCGACGTGATTTTGCTGGATATGAATTTCCAGAGTTCGCTGCATACCGGCAACGAGGGACTTTTCTGGCTCCGCAGAATCAAGGAACTCAAAAGCGATGCGGGGGTGATCATGATCACTGCCTATGGCGATGTTGATCTCGCGGTTCGCTCACTCAAAGAGGGCGCATCTGATTTCGTGGTGAAAC
Source organism: Flavihumibacter sp. (assembly GCA_036562745.1). Lineage (GTDB taxonomy): Bacteria > Bacteroidota > Bacteroidia > Chitinophagales > Chitinophagaceae > Flavihumibacter. Next base: position 1,263 of record DATCJQ010000142.1, on the reverse strand, counting down.
CCTGGCATAACGACCGGCTGATCAGCACCATTAAGGAAGTGCTCCGGAAAAAGGAGAACAAACAGGTGGGAGATGCGGGGCCGGATTCAAAAACCCTTATTGGTTCCGAATTGCTGGGCGAGTCGGAACTGATGGAAGCTATCTTTTATAAGATTGAAAAGATTGCCCCCACGGATGCCAATATTCTGGTGCTGGGCGAAAATGGTACCGGTAAGGACCTGATTGCCAAAGCCATTCATCAACACTCACTCCGTAAGAACAAACCCTTTGTAAAAGTGGATGTGGGGGCGTTGACGGAATCCCTGTTTGAAAGCGAATTATTCGGTCATGTGAAAGGTGCGTTTACAGATGCCCGTGAGGATCGTGTCGGTCGCTTTGAAGCTGCCAATGGCGGAACGATTTTTCTGGATGAAATCGGAAACATCAGTTTACAGCAACAGGCCAAATTACTAACGGTGTTGCAGAACCGAACTGTAACCCGATTGGGTTCCAACAAATCCATCCCCATTGATGTACGGCTTGTATGTGCCACCAACCTGCCCCTGCAGGAACTGGCCAATGAGGGAAGATTCAGAAAGGACCTGATTTACCGGATCAACACAGTGGAAATTATAGTGCCGCCCCTTCGGAAACGGGGCAAGGATATTCTGCTGCTGGCCGAACATTTCAACCAGATGTACAGCCAGAAATACATGAAACCCCGGCTCAGTTTCGATAAATCGGCCAGGGAAAAGCTGCTTGGTTATTCTTTCCCCGGAAATGTGCGGGAACTGCAGTACACCATCGAACGTGCGGTAATCATGGCAGAAGGGGAGGAGTTGAAGGCATCGGATCTGCTCTTTTCACCCATTGAGTTTGCCACAGAGGGACAGGATGAGCCCAAGGAAACCAATCTGAGTGCGGTGGAAAAAAATACCATACTGAAGGTAATCGAAAAACATAACGGCAATATTACCAAAGCTGCGAAAGAACTGGGTTTAACCCGAACCGCGCTTTATCGCCGACTCAGCAAATATGATATCTGAAATCTGGGAAAAAAATAAGTTGCTGCTCAAGGTACTGCTGATGTTTGCGGTACTTTGCCTGGCATCCTGGCTGTTGATGTCGGCTCAGTATCGTTTTCTGGTATTGGTGGTTCCTCTGATTATCTATCAGCTCTACGATTTGTATCGCTTTCAGCGAAAGGCCCAGGACGAACTCAAACAGTTTGTGGAGTCGATACACTATCGCGATTTCACCCGCTATTTCGATGTCAAGCATGCC
>DATCJQ010000141.1:0-13824 GCA_036562745.1 Flavihumibacter sp. | reverse complement strand
GTTCTGGATCGAAGTGCCGGAACTGGAGCGGTTCGATTTCACTCCCGGACAATTTGTTACGCTCGATCTCCCCATTCATGAGCAGAAAAACAAACGCTGGCGCAGTTATTCTATCGCTTCCTGGCCCGATGGCACCAATGTATTCGAACTTGTGATTGTGTTGCTGGAGGGTGGACTCGGCACCGAATATCTTTTCAATCACGTGGATTTGGGCACAGAAATCATCCTACGCGGACCTGCTGGCGTGTTCGTACTGCCCGAAACCATCGACCATGATCTGTTTTTAATTTGTACCGGAACCGGTATCGCACCGTTCAGATCAATGGCTCATCATATCAGAAATCACCAGGTTCCACACAGAAATATCTACCTGATTTTCGGTTGCCGTACCATGGGCGACTGTCTTTACGGCAAGGAACTGAAGGAGCTGGAAAAAGAGGTCCCGACCTTTCATTACCTACCCACTTTCTCGAGGGAAAAAACTGATAATCCCGCAATCCGGACGGGGTATGTTCACCAGATTTACGAAGAGATACTTTCGAACAGGGGCATCGGTCCGGGTGATGCGCATTTTTACCTCTGTGGATGGAAGAACATGATTGATGAAGCCAAACAACGCATTCAGGCTCTCGGCTTCGACAGAAAGTATATACACCAGGAATTATATGGATGAGGATAAACGGAGGCGGCAGATAAGCTTCCGATGCAAATGGAACGCTTTCCCAGCAGGCCCGCCCATGGGTTAAGAGTGTTTCCGTACGTTGGAGGAAGCTGAGTTATGGAGATTAATTACGCGAACATTACCCTCACCGGAATTATTAAGTTCCTCACTATCGGATAATATCTTATGTAAACGGAGAATTTCGGCGTGATTACCGATCATTTCAGATTCCAGCTCCAGCACGCGCTGACGGGCTTTGATGAGCTGACGGTTACGCCAAAATAAACCTAATAATGCCCCTACGGAGAAGACCGCAACAGCACCCAATAGGATCGCCAGATCGGCATTTGGTGGCATCATAGAGTCAGGTTTGAATCTATAACGCCCCTCAAAAGGCCTTATTGCCCCTTTATTGGGACGCCCGCTTGTTTTTCGACAAATCGCCTGACACTATTTCCTTTTCCTTAAGCGGAACTACCGGAGTAGAAGCCTGGTTAAACTGTCTTGATTGTTGGTACTCAGCGATTTGCTTCTGCAGCTGAAGGATTTCAGCATGATCCTGCATCTTTTCCCTTTCCAGCTCCAGAATTTGATTCCGCAGGGATTTGATTTGCATTGTCCGGATCAGATAACCCATGAGAAAGGCTGAGCCCAGTCCCAGAGCCACCATTCCAAAGTGTACAGTAATTTGCATCATAGTGTCAGTCAATAAAATGTTACGACGCGATGGCTTTTTCTACCATCCCTTTAACGGCACTCATAGGTATTCTTTCCTGCGTCATACTGTCGCGATGCCGAACGGTTACCGTACCATCTTCCTTAGTCTGGTGGTCGATAGTAACACAGAACGGGGTACCGATGGCGTCCTGCCGGCGATAGCGTTTGCCAATAGTGTCTTTTTCCTCATAAAAACAGCGGAAAGACCCTTTGCATTCATCCATCAGCTGGCGGGCGAGCTCAGGCAGGCCATCCTTCTTTACCAAGGGTAAGATGGCCAGTTTTATTGGACTTAATTTGGGAGGAAACTTCAAAACAACCCGACTGTCTTGCCTATCGGATGTGCTAAGATCCTGCTCTTCATAGGCTTCACTGAGAACCATCATCACCGTGCGATCGAGTCCGATCGAGGTTTCGATTACATACGGAATATAGTTTCCATATGGCTTACCATTCGCGTCCAAATCATTATCAAAATACTGCATTTTTTTCTTACTGTACTCCTGATGTCGGCGAAGGTCAAAATCTGTGCGGGAATGGATACCCTCAACTTCTTTAAAGCCAATGGGGAAATTATACTCAATATCACAGGCTGCATCGGCGTAATGGGCCAGTTTAACGTGGTCGTGGTAACGGTATTTCTCGGCAGGAATGCCCAATCCCAGGTGCCATTTCATTCGTTCTGCCTTCCAATATTCATACCACTCTTTCTGTGTTCCAGGACGAACGAAGAACTGCATTTCCATCTGCTCAAATTCCCGCATACGGAAAATGAACTGACGGGCAACGATTTCGTTACGAAATGCCTTACCGATCTGAGCGATACCGAAGGGGATTTTCATCCGCCCGGTTTTCTGAACATTGAGGAAATTCACAAAAATACCCTGAGCCGTTTCCGGACGCAGGTATACCATATTATCCTCAGTTTCCCCAGTTACCGCCCCAAATTCCGTGGAGAACATGAGGTTAAACTGGCGAACATCCGTCCAGTTGGATGTTCCGCTTATACTACATTTTATCTTGTAATCTTCAATCAACTTCTTGATGCCCGCGAAATCTTCCTTCGCTTCGAGCGCTGTGAAAGCATCCATCAGGGCCTGGCGCTCAGATTCCGGCAGCGTTTCGGCATGTGCCTCCACGAGGTGATCCACCCGGTAACGCTTCTTGCTGTCCTTGTTGTCGATCATGGGATCGCTGAAGCTGTCGACATGACCACTCGCTTTCCAGGTGGTCGGATGCATAAATATGGCCGCATCAATACCCACAATATTTTCATGCAACTGGGTCATCCATTTCCACCAGTCGTCACGGATGTTCTTTTTCAGTTCACTGCCGTACTGACCATAATCATACACCGCACTGAGACCGTCATAAATTTCGCTTGACGGAAAAATGAATCCATATTCCTTGCAATGGGAAATTATCGCCTGAAACTTATTGTTATCACTTGCCATAAGTGCGCAAATATAGGAAGACCTTTGTGAATCTCCACTACCCGACGGGTACCCGTCGGGTACCCGTCGGGTAATTTTTTCTTACAGTTTGGGGTTCTGCTGGTGGCGGTCTTTATCACGCAGGGTCTTTTTCACCATATTTTGCTCAAAAGCGGCAGTCAGGTCCACCCCGGTTTGGTTCGCAAGGCAGATCAAAACCCACAGAATATCGGCCATTTCATCCCCCAGTTCCTTACCCTTATCCGACTCCTTAAATGATTGTTCTCCAAACTTTCGCACCATTAAACGGCTCAGTTCCCCCACCTCTTCCATCAGGATCCCCAGGTTGGTCAGCTCATTGAAATAGCGCACGCCCACGGTCCGGATCCACTGATCCACCTGCTCCTGCGCTTCACGTAGTGTTATCTCGGTCATTTTCGGGTGTTTTGACGGTCTCACCCGTCGGGTACCCGTCGGGTGCCCGACGGGTGGTTATTCTTTTTGCTTTGAATCGATGATGATGGTAACAGGACCGTCGTTCTGCAGACTTACGAGCATGTCGGCGCCGAAGACCCCGGTGGCTATGGGTTTGCCCAGATCGGCCGCGAGGCGGGCGATCAGCTTTTCGTAGAGCGGTACCGCAACCGGCGGCTTGCTCGCCCGGATATACGAAGGACGGTTCCCTTTCCTGGTGCTGGCGTGCAGGGTAAACTGGCTCACCAGCAGCAGATCGCCGCCCGTGTCCTTCAGTGAGCAGTTCATTACGCCCTCCGCATCATTAAAAATGCGCAATTGCACGATTTTGGAGCTGATCCAATTAATATCTTCCTCATTATCAGCATCTTCTACGCCTACCAGAACCAGCAGGCCCTTCCCGATAGAGGAATGGACCCGGCCGTCAATTTCCACGGATGCCTGTCGAACCCTTTGTATAACCACTCTCATATTTGTACCTTTCCGTTGTGAGATTCGAAAATAGATATTCCTTGCTTACCCTCCTTTTTCTGGTAGCCGCGATTTTAACCGGCTGCCAGAAGAAACTGGAACTCGATCCGCGTGGGAAAGCCGGAGTGGAGATCCGCTTCGTCCCGGAAATGATGGGTGCCCCGGTGGAACTGGGACAGGAATACACGCTGCCCAGCGGCGAGCGCTTTACCCCGCAGGTATTTAAGTTTTATGTGGGTAGCATCGGATTGAGCCAATCGCAGAATCCGGGGGAGGATCCCGACCAACCCGGAGAACCGAACCATCCCGGATCCGGCCCGGTTACCGGGGAACCATATCACCTTATCGACATCAGCCGCCCTGCAGAACAGGTCATCAGGACCCAAATACAAGAAGGGGAATATTTATACCTCGAGTTTCTGCTCGGCGTGGATAGTGCCCGCAACGTAAGTGGCGTTCAATCCGGAGCACTCGATCCTCTTAAAGGAATGTTCTGGACCTGGAACAGCGGATACATCTTCGCAAAACTCGAGGGAACCAGTCCGCAATCGACCCAGCCCGGCAATAAAGTGGAGTACCATATCGGCGGATTCCGTCACCCCTATAATGCAGCGAAAACCATCCGATTACCACTCAGTTATCTGCAGCCCCTCCGGGTGAGTGCCGGACAAACCATCACCATGGAAATTCGTGTATCGCTGGAGAACTGGTTCCGCGGCGCCTACGATTTACGGATTGCCGACAACGCTGTGTGCATGACGCCCGGCGAACTCGCCTGGTCCATCTCGCAAAATTTCGGCGATCTGTTTAACATTACGAACCTGACTATTGAGGAATGAAATCATTCTGGTATATCCTGAGCCTTTGTATGTTCATCGTCCTCGGACAATGGGGACTCGGCTGCAATAAAAAGGATGATACTAACGGTGATCTACAACCGATAAATTTCCCTGTTCCGGAGGGATGGCCTGCACCCGTGTACGATTTCTCCGCAAATCCTCTCACTAAAGAGGGTGTGGCACTCGGAAAAAAATTATTTTTCGACGGCCGACTCTCACGCGATGGCAATTTTCCATGTGTGAGCTGCCATCAGCCTTTTGCAGCTTTCGCCACCTATGAGCATGATCTGAGTCATGGTATCGACGACCAGTTCACCACCCGCAATGCGCCGGCATTATTTAACCTGGCATGGCATAGTAATTTTCATTTAGACGGCGGGATTACGCATCTCGACCTGCAGCCCCTGGCACCAATCACGGCCAGCAACGAGATGGGCGAAACCATCGAGAATGTTTTGCAGAAACTGAATGCCGATCCGGAGTATCAGCGGGACTTTGCGCGCGTGTTTGGAACTCCGCAAATCACCACGGCCAATATGACCAAAGCTTTGTCGCAATACATGTTGATGCTGATTTCCGCCAATTCCAAATACGATCGTGTAATGAAGGGAAAAGCGAGTTTCGATGTGAATGAAGAAGCCGGTTACGCCATCTTTAAAGAGAAAAAATGCAATACCTGTCATGTTGAACCGCTGTTCACCAATCTGGAATATGAGTACACCGGTTTGCCGTTGAATCCTACGTTCAATGATTTTGGTCGCATGAACATCACCGGTAGAAAGGAAGATTCATTGAAATTCAAGGTTCCGAGTCTGCGTAATGTGGCACTCACCTTCCCCTATATGCACGATGGCCGCTTCTGGAATCTGGAGGATGTGTATGATCATTACAACCAGACCATCCCGCTGAGCCCGGTGGAACGATCACTGCTCACCGAGTTCCTGAAAACGCTTACGGATGAGAAGCTGATGAATGATCCGGAATTGACGGAATAGGTTGAAGGGAGAAGGGAGGAACACACTGTCCCTCACCCGAAAACAACTAAACCGGCATTAGCCTTTTCTCCTTCTGCTTTTTACAGCTTCCAGAGCCTGGCGCTCTTTTTCAAGTTCAGCCTGCTGAGTTTGAAGAGCGGCAGAATTATCGGCAATCTTCTCTTCGATCTGCTGCCTGCGCTTAGCCAGATCAGTGCTATCGCTCAATAAGGATTGATATTTTTTCTCGGCCTTTTTGATCGCTTCCTCCTGGGCCAGGATATCCAGATCCAACTGATAGTCCTCCACTTCCGGCACCACTTCATTCAGAAATTCACGCGCATCGCCTAGTCCATGCTGATCGCCCGCAGCTTTCGATGTAATGATTTCATTCGGACGGGTCACCACCATGTATACCACCGAGGCTTCCTTCTCCTTTCTGCTTTTGCGCTCCACTTTAATATAGGCATCGTAACGCTCGGCACCCAACAGCACATTGCGATACACTTTATAATCCTTCGAATTTGAGGGTTTGGTACCAACGCGACTGAAATGCTTTTCTAGGGCAGCTTCCACGGTCGACGGTGCATAAGGCAACTCAATTACGGCCGCCGGCAATTTCTGCTTCTGGTACTCCGCAATACCCTGCGAGGATCTGGCCTGTCCCATTACTACCAGTCCGCATATAAGTAACCCCAGAAGGAAGCTCAACCTTTTCATACCAATGATTTTCATGAGGCAAATGTACAAAATGAACAAGCCTGTTGATTTCCGATTATTTTTGTTCAAATAACCTGTTACATTGAGCGGAATAAAAAAGCTAGCCGGACAAACATTATGGTATGGCGTACCCACCATCGCGGCCCGATTCATGGGATACCTGATGAATATGGCGTTGCCCTTCCTGTTTGCCCAGCCGGCTGTAACCGCCGACATCACTCAGGTATATGCGATGATTCCCTTCCTGAACGTGCTTTTCACCTACGGGATGGAAACCGCCTATTTCCGGTTCTCTCAGGATAAGGATAAGAACACCCTGTTCAACACCCTCACCCTGTCGCTTTTCGCCACCAGCCTGATTTTTGTGCTCCTGCTCTATTGGAACCGGTCGGCCATTGCGCATTGGGCTAACCTCGATGCACATCCCGAATACATCACTTGGATGATCGGGATCCTGCTTTTTGATACCTTGTCCACCCTGCCCTTCGCCAAACTGCGACAGGAAAACCGTCCCCGGCGCTATGCTTTCGTTCGGTTAAGCGGGATCTTCCTCAATGTGTTGGTGGTGTTTTTATTCCTGGGATGGGTGCCCTCCTATGTGGCCGCGAATCCCGAGACTCCGCTTCGTCTGATTCAGCATCTCGATATCGGGATCGGTTGGTACCTGATCGGGAACCTGGCCGGCAGTATCCTGACCTTCCTCCTGCTGCTGCCGGAACTCCGGTCCTTCGATGCGGTTTTCGACAAAGCCCTCTACAAGGAAGTGCTGGGTTACAGTTATCCTATGATTATCGTGGGACTCGGGGGCATGGTGAACGATGTCCTGAGCCGGCTGATTTATCAGCACGTGGTGGATCTGCCCGAGGAGGCCGCCAAACACGAACTCGGCATTTTCGCCAACGTGTACCGGCTTGCAGTGCTGATCACCATTTTTATACAGGCTTTCCGGATGGCTGCCGAGCCTTTCTTCTTTAACCAGTCAAAGGAACTCGGCGCGCAGAAAAGCTATGCCCGCGTGATGAAATTTTTTGTACTGGCCTGCTGCTTTATGTTTCTCGCCATCGGCCTGAACCTCGATCTCCTGAAATGGATTATCACCCTCAAATCCGATTCCTGGGGCGAGGGCATCTATATCGTGCCGATTCTGGCGATGGGAAATATCTTTCTGGGTATCTATTATAACCTGAGCATCTGGTACAAACTCACCGGTCGTAACCTTTATGGTGCCTATATCACGATTATCGGAGCGATTATAACCATCGTGTTGAACATCCTGCTGATTCCCGTGCTGCACTATCTCGGAGCCGCGCTGGCCACCTTCACCTGCTACCTCGTGATGATGATCCTCTGTTACCACTGGGGACAGCGCTATTACCCCGTTCCTTATGCGAAAAAGAAACTGATCGCCTACCTGGTGCTCGTGACCCTTATCGTGCTGCTGCACCGCCTGATCCTGCTGGCCTATTCACCGCTCTGGTTCAGCCTGCTCACCGCCGCCCTGCTCTTCCTCGGCTTCACCTGGTTCGTGAGCCGCATCGAGCGCACCGAACTCCAGAAACTTCGCCGCCGCTAACCCCTACCCGTCGGGCACCCGACGGGTACCCGACGGGTAAAGAAAAGCCCGCAGCTCGCATCGGGAAAAACAACGGTGAAAACACCTAAATTGACTGGTAGCCCGTGTGACCGCAAACCCTTACCAGAAGTTGATTTCAGGATTCGTCGACTTACGCCGTCAGTCCAGACGCTCAAACCGAACAGGTGTAAACCCCGGGTGATTTCATCGCCCACCCGTCGGGCACCCGTCGGGTGCCCGACGGGTAATTACAGGAACGGGTTGGAGCGTTTCTCGTAGCCGATAGTAGTGCTTTCGCCGTGACCGGGGTAAACCCGGACCCCATCGGGCAGGGTGAACAATTTCTCGCGAATGCTGTTCAGCAACTGCTGGTGGTTGCCTCCGGGCAGATCGGTGCGGCCGATCCCGCTGCGAAACAGGACATCGCCGCCGATGAGGAACTGCTGCTGCTCGCAGTAAAAGCAGATATGCCCGGGTGAATGCCCCGGAGCCTCGATCACCCGCAGCTCGTCCGTGCCCAACCGAACCAGGTCGCCCTCCTTCAGGAAATGCAGGGGCCCTTCGTAGTTGCGAAATGGCAGATTCCAGCGCTCGCCAGCGGCCGGAGCAAAATCCAATACCATTTTTTCGTTGGGGTGGATATAGAGCGGAAGTCCCCAGGTCTCGTGCACGAAACGGTTGCCGAATACATGATCGAGATGGCAGTGCGTGTTAAGCAACTGTTTGGGTGTCAACCCGGTAGACTCTATAAATGTCTTGAGGTGGCGCTCCTCGGCCGCAGAGTAGCAACCCGGATCGATGATCAGACAATCACCGGCCTCGTTGTATAACAAATAAGTATTTTCCGCAATGGGACTGAATTCAAAAAAATGGATTGTTAACATAGCTCTATTATTTGGGCCGGATTTCCGGGTTACCCCTGAAAACCATAATTTTAGACCACAATCACTGGGTATGCAATTTCCGAAGAATCATTTGTTTTTGCGCGTTTGTACCAAGCTGACTCCGATTTTGATCCTTTTCCTATGGAACAGTTTCATTCCTGTGCAGGCACAGGTGAATACTGTCGAATTCGGGAAAAACAGGGTTCAGTACAGGAATTTCAAATGGCAATTCTATCAAACCGAAAATTTCAATACCTACTATAGCCAGAAAGGTGAGGCCATCGCCAAAACCGTTGCACAGCTAGCCGAAAAGGAACTGCCCGATATAGAAACCTTTATGGAATACGGTCTGCAACGCCGGGCCAATATCGTGGTGTATAACAGCTACAACGATATGCAGCAGACCAATATCGGTCTCACTACCGACTGGCAGGTGAATGGTGGTAACACCAAACTGGTGAACAACAAGGTAGTGGTTTATTACAACAGTGATCACCATCACATGCGGATTCAGATCCGTCAGGGTATCGCAAAAATCCTCTTGGATAATATTCTTTTCGGAGATGATCTGGGCGAATTCGCTGCCAACCAGGCCCTGCTTGATCTTCCGAAATGGCTCACCGACGGTTTCGTGGCCTATGCCGCCGAAAACTGGAGCACCCAACTCGACGATCAACTCAAGTCGGCCATGCTCTCCGGACGCTATCGCAATTTTTACCAGTTCGCATACGAGCAACCTGATTTGGCCGGACATGCATTCTGGCGCTATATCGAAGAGATTTACAAGAAAGAAAATACCAAATATTTCCTCTATCTCGCCCGCCTCTACCGCAACCTGAACGGTGCCTCCAATCGCATCGCGAAGAAAAAATTCAAAGAAGTGCTGGCCGATTTCATGACCTATAACCAGGACAAATACTACAAGGATATTCGCGGAAGAAGAAATAATCCCAAGGGTACCATGTCGGTGGTGGAAGAAGTGAACAAGAATCTCGATTATTACAATTTCACGCCCAATCCCGTTCCACGCAGCCAGGCCTATGCCGTGGTGGAATACAAAAAAGGATTGCAGCGTGTGTATTATTATGAGGATTATGTCACCAAAAAACTCCTGTTGAAAAACGGGGTGCGCAATGCTGAAGCGAAACAGGATCCGCATTACCCCCTCCTGGCCTGGAACGGCAAGGGCAACAAACTGCTCGTGGTGTACAATACGGAGGGCAAAATCCGGATGTTCATCTACGATATCTATTCACGTATCAAGAGCGATAAGCTGGTGCTGGATCAGTTCGAACAGATTCAGGATATCAAGTTCATGAACGACGACAACACCCTGCTGTTGAGCGCGGTGAAAAACGGTCAGTCCGATATCTTCACCTTCAAGATCGACCGCGAACGGGTGGAGCAGATCACCAACGATATCTATGATGATCTCGATCCAAGTTTCGTAAGCTTCCCCAACAAACTGGGAATTCTCTACGCGTCGAACCGTCCCTCTCCGGATGCCGTATCCAACGATACCGTGCTGCCCTCGAACAATCGCTTCAACGTGTTCCTGGTAGACAATTTCAACAAGAGCGACTTCAAACAGATTTCTCAGCTGACCAAACTGCGTTACGGAAATGCACGTTACCCAACGCAATACAATACCAACCACTTTACTTTCGTGGCCGATGAAAACGGTATCGCCAACCGCTATGCCGGATTCTTCTCCACCAGCCGTGCAGGAGTGGATACGGTTTATCAGATTGGCGATGAGCTCTTGCGCAACCCTCCCTATCGCGAAATCGATTCGTTGCTGCGCTTTTATGGCAAAACCGAACCCGATTCGATTTATACCTTCTCCATCACGAATGACTCCGCTTATGTGTTCCCTATTACGAACTATCAAAGCGGACTCAAGGAAACCAAATCATCCGGGAACGATGATCTGGTGAGTGAAGTACGCCAGGAAGGGGAACTCAAATTCCTTTATAAACTAAAGGTGGACGAGAATGCACTCCGCAGGAGGAACGTGAATCCGCGTCCCACCGATTTCCGTCGGAGAACCATCGACCAGGCACGGGTGGCCAATGCGGCAGCTGCACGATTCCAACCCGCGCCCACGGCCGATACCACGAAAAAACCGAAAGCAGCCGAGTTTGAATCGGAATTCGGAGATGAGCCGGTGGATTCCGCCGCTATTGCAAGAAATCTGGAGCGTCGCGATGAAGCGCCGCCCTCTGTACTGAACAAGGCCGGACGCTTCGACTATACCTGGAAATTCTCTGTTGATCAGGTAACCGGTTCATTGTTCAACAACGATGTGCTGATCACTCGTTACGAACCCTTTACCGGATCATTGCCTGTTACAAACAGCGCGAACAATGGCTTCAACGGCATGTTCAAGGTGACCGTTTACGATATGATGGAAGACCTGCGCTTCACCGGTATGTTCCGCTCACCGCTGATCAATACAGCCGGACAGGGTATTCCTATCAATATCGGGCGTCCGAACGTGTTTATCCCCGGTTCTCAATCGCTGTTCAATTCCGGTGCAGAATATATGGCCCGGGTGGATTACCTGAAGCATCGCTTCGACTATACAGCACTCTATTACCGTCGAACCGATGTGGGTGCAGCCAACCTGGGTGGCGGGATGATGGCCCCGGCCAAACTTTTCACCAACCTGTATCAGGCCGGAGTAAAATATCCGCTCGATAAAATCCGGAGTGTTCGCATCAATGCAGGCCTGCGTTCCGATAAGATTGTCGTGAAGGGAATCGCTGATCTGCCCGAAACCCTGAAGCTGGAAGACTCCAAGCAAACCTATGGTTTGTTCAAACTGGAATATGTGCACGACAACACCATTCAGAAAACAACCAATATTCTGAACGGATTGCGTTACAAGGCCTATATCGATTTCAACACGCAAATCTCAAACACCAATAAAACGGTAGCGGGTCGCAACACCTTCAACCTGGGATGGGATGCCCGTTACTATTATCCGATTCTGCAGAACTTTATCTGGGCCGGGCGTGCAGCGGCAGATTTCTCCTGGGGCGATAAAAAAATCGTGTACTACCTCGGTGGTCAGGACGGATGGCTGTTCCCCAAAGCTAACACCGAAGTACAACCGCAGGACCCCGATTATGCATTCCAGGCACTGGCTGTAAACCTCCGCGGACATCGCCAGAATATTACCAATGGCAACAATGCGATGATCATCAACAGTGAGTTCCGTTTCCCGGTATTCACCACGCTGATGAAGCGTCCGATCAACAATGCTTTCCTGCGTAATTTCCAGCTGGTGCAGTTTATTGATCTGGGTACTGCCTGGAACGGAAACTATAACGGAATTCAGCGTCCCTCCAGAGTGTATGAAGAAGGCAATATCCGGGTGAAACTGAAAGCCGGTGGTGTTGGTCCCTTTGTGGGCGGATATGGTTTCGGAGCCCGCTCTACCCTGCTGGGTTATTTCCTTCGACTCGATACCGGATGGGAAATGGGCGGATTCTTCAAAGGCAAACCCCTCTGGCAATTTGCACTTGGGGTAGACTTCTAAAACAATTCTTAGTGATACGTAAAATAAAAATGCCGGCTAAGCCGGCATTTTTTGTGGCATCAGGCCGTAGCAGCACCACCCGGATACCACCTGATTTTCCGGGTACCGTACATCACCAGGGCCAGGATAACAAAGAGACCGATACTGCCAACCAACAGGGCTGTATCTTCCAACCGTACTAAAACAAACGCGAAAGAATATAACATGGTCAGTATCGTTCCGAACAGCAGTGATACTTTCCATTCCCTGAAATGCGATTGTGCGTAAAGCGTGATCAAACTCACGGTAGCAAGGGTTGCTATCGCATATGCATAATCGAAAGCGATGAACTCACTGATTGATAACAGGAGCGTATAGAATATCGAAAGCGCAATTCCGATCAACACATACTGAATCGGGTGCACCGGCTTCTTCTGCATGATTTCCACCACCAGGAAAAGCGAAAACGTCAATCCGATAAAAAGGATGGCATATTTCACACTGCGTTCCGTTTTCGCATACTGATCCGCCGGCTGCACCATGGTTACTCCGAATGAGAAATCCTCCTCATTGAAATCGGGCGCGCGCAATACGGTTCCGAAAGGCAGATTGGCCTTGCTGAATGTCCAGTTGGCATGGAAGCCTTTTTCACTGATATCATAGGGTGCAGGCAGGGTGTTACCATCGAAAGAGGGACTGGGCCAGGCAGATTGCACATCATAACTGCTATTGCCCGCGAACGGAATAAAATGCAGTTGTTCGCTTCCCTTCAGATCCAAAGAAGCAGAAAATCGGATGGGTTGTCCGGCGCTCGCAGAAAGATCAACAGGTGCCGAAAGTCCGGTTTTTACCAGCGATCTGTTGGGCAAGCCGGGTGCCAGTTCATATTGCTGCCCGCCGAGCAACACCACCACTTTCTCTCCTATTCCTTTAATATCACTAAGTCCCATGCAGATACTTGCATCCTTCCAAAGAATATCGGAGGAATTTATATCCTTCGGAAGGGAAAACTGGAACTCCCCGGAGAACGCTGTTTTGCTATGATAAAGCAGCACCTGATAGATGCTTCTCTTGCGCACCGCCGGTTCCATCTGACTGCTCACTTTCATTTCTTCGGGAAGGATAAAGAGATCGCGACGAACCAGTTGCTGCCGGCCTTTTTCATCATTGTCGAGGGTTTCATAAGGAAGGATCAAAAATAATCCTGTTAGCTTTTGTGCGCCGGCCCAACGCTGACTTACTTCCTGAACAATTGCCTTCTGACGTGCCTTGCGCTCCTGCACCAGGCTGGATATGAATAGTGTGGGAACCATCATCAATAAAATCATCACACCCGTGATGATGCCCTTGAATAGAATGGGCGATGAGTTTCCGAAACTGGTGTCCGCCGGTGGGACGGTTCTTTGTTGTTCCATAGTTGATTGTGGTATTGTTTGAAAATTTGATTTATTGTTTGGTTGAGCAACCGAATAAGAAGCGGTTTGAGTGGAGTCTTCCAGCAGCCACTCCAAAATCGGGGTGCGCGCCAGATAACAGGCAAGGGTAACCGAAATTG
>DATCJQ010000456.1:0-7270 GCA_036562745.1 Flavihumibacter sp. | reverse complement strand
AAATCGAACTGAATGCCGTAACCGACAATCCCATTGTGCTGGATGCCCACCACACGATCAGCGGGGGCAATTTCCACGGACAACCGCTGGCCCTGCCGCTGGACTATAACTGCTTCGCTGCAGCAGAAATAGGCAATATTTCCGACCGGCGCTGTTATCTGCTGCTCGAAGGGAAATGGGGGTTGCCGCTGCTGCTCATGAATAACGTGGGACTGAACAGCGGATTCATGATTCCGCAATACACCACAGCGGCGCTGGTCACCGAAAACAAAACGCTTTGCTTCCCCGCCAGTGCCGATAGTATTCCCACTTCCCTGGGACAGGAGGATCATGTTAGCATGGGCAGCATAAGCGGAAGAAAACTGAACCAGGTGTTGAATAATCTCGAATATATACTGGCCATCGAGCTGATGTCGGCCTGCCAGGCCATTGAATTCCGCCGTCCGCTGAAAAGCAGTCCCATTTTGGAATTTGCGCATGACCATGTCCGTGAGTATGTGGGATTTGCCTCCGAAGACCGGATCTTCGCCCGCGATATCGAGATCATTGTGAAACTGATCCGCGATTTCTCTTTCGTTCAGGAAGTGCATGGATTTGCTGCAAAACAGCAGATCGATCTGAATGCCGGATTCGCGGAGTTTCATTTGTAAATCGGAAATCCCAAAACAACATACTGCCATCTCAATAAACCGATTCTCAATTAACATACTTGCCAAATAAAAACGATTTCTATGCCTGCCAATCAATCCAAACTCCGCTGCAAGGGCTGGATCCAGGAAGCTGCCTTGCGAATGTTGATGAATAACCTGCATCCGGATGTAGCTGAACGTCCCGATGACCTGATCGTATATGGAGGCCGGGGCAAGGCCGCGCGGAACAAGGAATCGCTGGAGCTGATCATCAAAGCACTGGAGCAACTGGAGAACGATGAATCGCTCCTGATTCAGAGCGGTAAGCCGGTGGCCATCCTGCCGACGCACGAGGATGCGCCGCGGGTGCTGATCTCCAATTCGCAGCTGGTTCCCAACTGGGCCAACTGGCAGCATTTCGATGAGCTGGAGAAAAAGGGACTCATGATGTATGGCCAGATGACGGCCGGATCCTGGATCTATATCGGATCACAGGGCATCGTGCAGGGAACCTATGAAACATATGCCGCCGTGGCCAATAAACATTTTGGCGGAAGCCTGAAGGGTACGCTCAATGTTACAGCCGGACTTGGAGGCATGGGTGGTGCCCAACCCCTGGCCATCACCATGAACGAAGGCGTGGCCCTGATTGCCGAAGTGGAGGAATGGCGGATCGACAAACGGCTCGAAACAAAATACCTCGATCAGAAGGAAAAGGACCTGGACCGCGCCATTGATCGGGCACTGGAGGCCAGAGAGCAGGGCAGGGCTTTGTCCATCGGTGTGCATTGCAATGCCGTGCATTTGCTTGAACGTTTGAAAGAAAGGAATATCATTCCCGATACCTTAACCGATCAGACCTCTGCCCATGATCCGCTGATCGGATACTGGCCACATCAGATCAGCGCCGAAGAAGCGGCCGCGCTCCGCACATCTAACGCCGATGCCTACCTGAAATTGGCTTATGAAAGCATGTACCGCCATGTATCGCTGATGCTGGATTTGCAGAAGGCGGGCGCTATCACTTTTGATTATGGTAACAATATCCGCGCA
Source organism: Flavihumibacter sp. (assembly GCA_036562745.1). Taxonomy (GTDB): domain Bacteria; phylum Bacteroidota; class Bacteroidia; order Chitinophagales; family Chitinophagaceae; genus Flavihumibacter. The sequence goes on along the minus strand of DATCJQ010000456.1, from coordinate 5,588 downwards.
AGGGCAAAAGAACAGGGATTGCAAAATGCCTTCGATTTCCCGGGATTTGTACCGGCCTATATACGTCCGCTTTTCTGCGAGGGCAAGGGGCCATTCCGCTGGGCTGCCTTGAGCGGCGATCCCAATGATATTGCCGTAACCGATGCCGTTATTGCGGATCTCTTTCCCGAAAATGCCTCCTTACAACGCTGGCTGAAACTGGCTAAGGAGCGCATCGCATTTCAGGGGTTGCCGGCCCGGATCTGCTGGTTGGGACAGGGTGAGCGGGAAAAAGCCGGACTTGCATTCAATGAACTGGTGAAAACGGGTCGCGTGAAGGCGCCGATTGTAATCGGACGTGATCACCTCGATACCGGTTCGGTTGCCAGTCCCAATCGCGAAACCGAAGCCATGCTCGACGGCTCCGATGCCGTGGCCGACTGGCCTATCCTGAATGCCCTCATGAATACGGCGGGCGGGGCCTCCTGGGTGAGTCTGCATCACGGCGGTGGTGTGGGTATGGGATACAGCATCCATGCAGGCATGGTGATCGTGGCAGACGGTACCGAGGCGGCAGCTAAACGTCTGGCCAGGGTGCTGCATAATGATCCCGCTATCGGCGTAATTCGTCATGCCGATGCCGGTTATGATATCGCCAAAGATGTGGCGCGCAGGCACCGGCTCGACCTGAAAGAAAAGCTTGCTATCTTCACCCATCCTAACTCAAACAAATGATTCGAGAGATCAACGATTTTCAACGCGTATTTTTTATCGGGATTGCAGGCGCCGGAATGAGTGCCATCGCCCAATACCTGCGGGGTATAGGAAAAGATGTAAGCGGATCGGATCGCTTTTTTAAAGACGGCGAACCCAACGATACCCGCAATAAGCTCGAGGCCGAGGGCATTCAATGTTTTGAACAGGATGGATCCGGTATTCAGCCAGATACCGATCTCGTTGTTGCCTCCGCCGCGGTGGAAGATACCGTGGTGGAAATGGTGAAAGCGAAATCACTCAATATTCAGGTTATACGTCGCAGTGAGTTGCTGGCCCTGATCGCGCGCAGCAAAAAGACGATTGCCGTGGGCGGTACGTCGGGAAAATCCACCACCAGCGCCATGTTGTTTGATATTCTGCAGTACGCGGGACTTGAACCCAGTATCATCAGCGGGGCGGGACTGGTAAGCATCATTCGCGAGGGAAAAATAGGTAATGCAAAAGTGGGCAAGGGCGATTGGCTGATTATCGAAGCCGATGAAAGCGATGGCTCCATTGTGCAATATGAACCGGCCATTGGGTTGCTGTTAAATGTGGACAAGGATCATAAAGAACTGGATGTGCTGATGGATATTTTCACCACCTTCCGCCAGAATAGTCTCGAGTTTATCGTGAATCAATCGCATCCGCTGGCAGCGAAACTTTCGCGGGATATCAATCTTGATTTTAGCACGAAAGAATCTATTGTCGCAGGATATATCGCACGGGGTTTTAAACAGGAGGGATTGGCAATCTCCTTTACGGTGAACAACACGCCCTTCCACCTCAAACTGGTGGGCGAACACAATATGGAAAATGCCCTGGCTGCTGCGACCGTTGCTGCCGCGGTGGGAGTGGATCTGGATAAATCGGCGGAAGCATTGGAACAGTATGAGGGGATTTATCGTCGTCACCAGGTATTGGGACAGAAAAACGGCTGTTGGGTGATTGATGATTATGCGCATAATCCGGCCAAATGTGCGGCCAGTATCAAAGCCTGTCAGCCGATCGCGCCCAAGGTGATTGCCTGGTTTCAGCCGCATGGATATGGTCCCACGCGTTTTCTGCGCAATGATTTCGTAGAAGAAATCTCCGCGGTGCTGCGTCCGGGTGATGAAATCTGGATGAGCGAAATCTTTTACGCGGGAGGAACAGCCACCAGGGATATTTCTGCCAATGATCTGATTGAAGATATCAAAGCCAAAGGCCTGGCGGCTTATTTCGTGGAAGACAGAAAGGATTTCCTGAAACATGCACGGTCACATATAACCGAAAACTGTGTATTGCTGCTGATGGGGGCACGCGATCCGAGTCTGGAATACTTTGCGGAGGCAGTTTGGAATGAACTTTGAGGCGTGCCGCACGGAAACTCCCTGATCGAACGGTTATTAAATGAAACCATAATGCGAATACTGTTTCGGCATATAAAATCATTGATCGGAATCGGTCAGCCTGCTGCTCCGCTTAGAGGAGCCGGCCTGGCCAACCTGCCTCAGCTCCACAATGCCTGGTTGCTGATCGAGGGAGAACGGATTGTTGCGTTTGGGGCGGAGACTGGCTTATCAGAGGGAGATCTGTCACAAGGAGATCTGTTGCAAGCTGATCTTCCGCCGGCTGATCGCATTATCAGTTGCGAGGGGCGATATATATTGCCTGCATTCTGCGATTCGCATACCCATATGGTGTTTGCCGGGAGCCGCGAGTCGGAATTTGTTGATAAGATAAGGGGACTCAGTTATGCGGAGATTGCGGCGAAGGGGGGAGGCATTCATTCCTCAGCACGCCGACTCGCAGCCACGCCCTTTGAGCAATTGTTCCGCGAATCATTAAAGAAGTTGGAGAAGATCACTGCATCCGGAACCGGCGCTATCGAAATCAAAAGCGGTTATGGATTAACGGTAGATGCTGAACTCAAAATGCTGAGCGTAATCAAGGCATTGAAACAACACAGCCCGGTTCCAATCAAAGCGACCTTTCTCGGCGCACATGCCATTCCGCCTGAATATGCATCGGACCGCGAGGCCTATATCCGCCTTATCATTGATGAAATGTTGCCGGTGATTCAGCAGGAGCAACTGGCCGATTATATCGATGTATTTTGTGAAAATGGATTTTTCAGTCCCGATGAAACCATCCGTATCTGCGAAGCGGGTAAGAAATTTGGACTGATCCCCAAGATTCACGCCAACCAACTGCATGTTTCGGGCGGAGTGCAGGCGGGTATCGCAGCAGGCGCTTTATCAGTGGATCATCTGGAATCCATGGATCAGGAAGCCATTGACGCATTAGCGAAATCCGATACAATCGGAACACTACTCCCCACGGCGGCTTATTTCCTTCGAATGCAGCCTCCACCTGCCCGCGCGCTGATTGAAGCGGGTGCAGCCATCGCCCTGGCAACGGATTATAATCCGGGTTCCTCACCGGCTTATCGCATGAGCGCTGTGGTATCCATGGCCTGTATCCAGATGAAAATGGTACCCGAGGAAGCGATTAACGCGGCCACCATCAACGGGGCCTTTGCCATGGGACTGGAGCAGAAGCTGGGATCGATTTATCCCGGCAAGCTGGCCAACCTGATTATTACGGAGCCCATTCCCTCGCTGGCCTATCTGCCTTATTCATTCGGGGAGTCCTCCATAGCGCAGGTTTATGTAAAAGGCCTGCCGGTAAATTCCATTCGTTAAGCTTGGCTTAGTTCAGTATATTACAGTATAACCTGTTTGCCATGAATCACTTCAAATTTTACAATAAGGAGGATCTGCTGTACCTCACCCGTTTAAGACGGTTTGAAACCAAATTGGGAGAGCGACTGCAGGTATTGCCGCCTTCCATTCCCTTTGAAGAAGCGCTGGCAAACAGCAAGGCCCAATACATATTGTTTGGTATTCCCGAGGATATCGGTGTGAAGGCCAATTTTGGCAAGGGCGGGGCGGATACGGCCTGGCTGCCATTCCTGTCGAGCTTTCTCAATATGCAGAGCAATGATTTTTTCAGCGGAGAGGAGCTCTGGCTATTGGGACATTTTGATTTCGGCGACCTGCAATACCTTATCGAACACAATGCCAAATCGGAGGAGGAAAAGATTGAAGCCTATCGTCATGCCGTAAAGCAGATTGATGATGAAGTGGAGCATCTCGTGCGACAAATTACGGCCGCAGGAAAGATTCCCATCGCGATCGGCGGGGGGCACAATAATGCTTACCCTTTGATCAAGGGCAGTTCAAAGGGATTGCTCAAGGCGAACAAATTACAACTGGCGCAGATCAATGTGATCAACCTGGATGCCCATACGGATTTTCGTCCCGCTGAGGGCCGACATTCGGGTAATGGTTTCCGTTATGCCGAAGAAGACGGCTACCTGCAGAAATACTGTGTGATAGGGGTGAAGGAAGCCTATATCCAGCAGAATGTGTGGCTGGATTTTGTGAACAATCCATTTCTTGATCTGATTACCTACGAAGATATCTTCCTGCACGAAAAGCGGAACTTTCTCCAAGCAGTGGCACATGCCACGAATTTTATAGACGAAAACTATTGCGGCATAGAACTGGATCTGGATGTGATCCAGGACGTGCTGTCCAGCGCCTGCGGGGCATCGGGACTAACGGTTATGCATGCGCGACAATACATCAATTTTGTGGCGCAGGACCTTAAACCGGCCTATTTGCATATCTGCGAGGGAGCGGCCCAACTCAGCGATGGCCGCAAGGCCGATAATACCGGGCAATTAATCGCGTATCTCGTGAGCGATTTTATCAAAGCCCGCGCTGATCTTCAGCAACTGTAAAAGATTCAGCAATGATCAGCTAGAATATCTGTCTGGAGAAACGGAACCCCAGGTTCACATAATTGCGGATATGACGGTAACGATCGCCATACATCAGACTGAACTCAAGCGGGCCGATGGGTGAATCGATTCCTAACGTAAATGCATAACCGCTGAATAGTTTGTCGTCCAGTTCTTCAAATGGTTCTTTCAGGAATCCGCTGTACATAAGGTTGAAGGTTGCGGCAGTATAAACGGCTCCCGTGATCTGGTAACGCCAGTTGATGGCTCCCTTCACAAAACTGTTGGTGGTAACCGCCGCATCCTGAATGCCTGCAAAACTTACCTGGTTTCGCATGATGGGTTTCATGCCGCCGATCAGGAAGTCATGAAAGAGGAACTGGGAAGCGTTGAAATTGGCTGCCGCTTCCGACTGCAGGGTCAGATAGGAGCGTCGGGCCACCGGTATTGCTTTCTGGATCTGGAAACGCAGTCGCGCAAAGGTTCCGAACGTAAGTCCAAGAGAGTCGATGTTAAGAATCGGTACGCCGGATGCCAGGAATACCGCATTGGGTCTTTGTCCGAATATTACCGAGGGTTCAATCAGGGTATAAGTTCCCCGCCGAGGCAGGAAGAGGCGGTCGTGCGAATTGTATTCGTAGCGCGCATACCCCTGCATATAACGAATTCTTCCCTCGATGGTTTGCGGTCCCTCCGTAAGCGGTTTCATCGAAGCCCGTTCAAAATGGATGCCGAGTGCATAGGACTGGCGGCGTTTATAGGCCAGCTGAATCCGGGTATCGATATAAGAGCTCAGCTCGCGTGATAAGCCCACTGATTTGTACGAGTTGTAGGTGGGGAACTCCTGCCTTTCAAAATAGTATTCCGATACCCATGCCAGCGGCACTTTGGAGGTACCAAATACCTGGCTGTGTTCTGCCCGGAAACGGAAGTTCTCGGAAATGGCAGTTGCCACGGAAGTGCGGCTCTGTTTGCCGAAATAGTCGCGCAGACTCAGGTTCGCAATCAGGCTCATATCGCTGAGCGTATTGAAATGGAGGGCCAGCTTGGCAGTAACCGGCGC
>DATCJQ010000136.1:0-4255 GCA_036562745.1 Flavihumibacter sp. | reverse complement strand
TTGATGAGTTTGGAAGTCTGTAAAACCTGATTGTAAAGTCTTTCGATAAAGGGACCAATCGCGGCTTTTTCCTTGGCGTATTTGATCGCCAGCTTGATCTGGCCCACGATTTCGTAGTCGCCCAGAATTTGTGAATCCAGTCCGGCTGCCACATGGAAGAGATGCTCAACCGCCGCTTCGGCACGGTAGAGATAAGCATAGGTTTTGAATTCCTCTGCATCCTGACCGGTGGCACTGCAAATCAGGTCAACCAGCAGGTCGAGTTCGGGAGCAATCGCATACAGCTCGGTCCGGTTGCAGGTGGAAAGCACAAATACCTCAGCAATACCGAGGTTTTTAGCTTCCGCGATAATGGTATCGTATTGATCCTGGCTGATGGCAAAACGACTTCTAACGGCAGAATCAGACTTTTTGTAGCTAAGTCCGACAACGAAGAAGTGCTGTAAATCTTTCGGATAGTCTCCCATAATTAGTCTCACAAATTCCAGAGGCAAAATTAACCTGCAGCGTCCGATTTCCCCAGCTTATTGTGTCAGTCAACTGTCATATTACTTCCTTCGGGCGCAAAATCGGGGACAGTTTGTTCTTAATAACGGATGAATTGAGAATTTTATGCATATGTCGGGCGCGATTTTTTCCGGTTTCTCGTGCGAATCGTGTTATTTGCATCAAATTTCCAATGATGAAACTGGGTGTTTTATTGATGAATCTGGGTTCTCCCGATTCAACAGCGGTTAAAGACGTTAAGCGATATCTTGATGAGTTTTTGATGGACGAGCGGGTAATCGATTTGCCTTACTGGCGTCGGGTGCTGCTGGTGAGAGGAATTATCGTGCGTTTCCGCGCACCCAAATCTGCCAAAGCATACGAGTCTATCTGGACCAAAGAAGGTTCCCCGCTGATTGTGTTAACACGTAAATTGCAGGAAGCGCTGCAGGAGCAGATTGATGAACCGGTGGAGATCTGCATGCGTTACGGAAATCCATCGCCCAAGCAGGCTTATGATAAACTGCTCAGCGAGCATCCCGACCTGGAGGAAGTAATCCTGGTGCCCATGTATCCGCACTATGCGATGAGCAGTTATGAAACTGCGGTTGAATATGCCAAACTGCAGCATAAAGAAGGGGGATATCGGTTCAAGCTAACCATCGTTCCTCCCTATTACGACGAACCCAATTATCTGGAAGCACTGGCTGAAAGTATGCAGCCTTATCTGCAGCAGGAATACGACCATTTGCTCTTCAGTTACCACGGTGTTCCGGAGCGTCATATTCACAAGGGCGATATCACAGGCAATCATTGTTTGAAAGTTGGAAATTGCTGCGATGTTGATTCCCCTGCGCATCAGTATTGCTATCGGCATCAGTGTTGGGTAACCTCCAAAAAAGTGGCCGCATTGCTGAATATTCCCGATGGAAAATGGAGTATGAGTTTCCAGTCGCGGCTCGGGCGTGATGAATGGCTGAAGCCCTATACCGCTGTGCGTTTGGAAGAATTACCAAATCAGGGTGTGAAGAAGCTGGCTGTGGCCTGTCCGGCCTTTATCAGCGACTGCCTCGAAACACTGGAGGAAATTGCTGAAGAAGGCAAGGAAACCTTCCTGCATGCGGGTGGTGAATCCTTTACCATGATTCCCTGTCTGAACGTGCATCCTGCCTGGGTGAAAACGTTGAAAGGATATGTGCAACCGGTTCAATAGCGCTGAAAAAAACTGCCGATGTATTTATACCTGAAAGCCCTTCATATCATTTTTGTTGTGACCTGGTTTGCGGGACTTTTTTACATGCCCCGCCTGTTCATTTACAGTCGCGAAGCAGGTGATAAGGATCCTGCCGCGGCGGAGATTCTTCGTGCGCAGTTTCAGATCATGATGAAACGGCTCTGGTACGGAATTACCTGGCCTTCTGCCGTGCTGACTTTTATCTTTGGTATAACGGTGATGCTTACGGGCGGATTGGATAAAATCATCTTCCAGCCAGAAGGCAGATGGTTCCTGTTGAAATGGATTTTTGTATTGGGATTATTCGCCTATCACCTCAGCCTTCATTCCATATTCAAACAGCAGATGCGGGGAGAATTCAAACAAAGTTCAACTCAATTGCGGGTGTGGAATGAAGTGGCCACCATCTTTTTGTTTGCCATCGTATTTCTGGTGGTTGTAAAACAAAGCATGAGCCTGGTTTGGGGTTTAGGGGGGCTTGTAGCCTTAATCATCCTGCTGATGACAGCCATCTGGCTTTACAAAAAGAGCAGGGAGCGCAAGGCCTGAGGCGAGGAGCTCCCGTTTGTCAGATCGCTTTGGAATATTGAACCTCCTGCATGGTCTGTTTTCGGCGTTGAATAAACAGATCAAAAGCACTGCATACAATCCGGATAAAATGATGACCACGACCGGTGAGCCTTAACCCGCTCCGGTTCCATTCCACAATACCGTCTTCAGACAGTTCCTCCAGCATGGGGAAACAGAACTCTTCCAGAAGGGGAAGATCATCCTGACGGAATTGGGTTTCCCCCTTGCAACTGATATCGAGAATATATCTCTTGAAAGTCTGATCTTCCTTATCGAGGAAATATCCTTTTCGTATTGCCAGTTTGGAAGCGGCAATTTCATCATAATATTCCCTGAGCGATTTTGTATTCTGCGCATAGGCATTGCCGGTATCACTGATACTTGATACACCGAGTCCGATCAGCAAATTGGTAGACTGGGTGGTATACCCCATGAAATTGCGATGCAGGGAGCCATTCTCACGCGCCTTGAAAAGCTCATCGCCGGGCAGCGCGAAATGGTCCATGCCCACATCCTGATAACCATGCAGTGCAAACTGGAATTTACCCAGGCGGTACAGCTGCATTTTTACTTCAGCGGTAGGCAGATCGGATTCATCAAATAAACGCTGACTGCGACTGGTCCAGGGAACATGCGCATAACTGTAAAACGCCACGCGATCGGGGCGCAGCGATAATACGGTTTGGAGGGTTTTCTCCATGGACTCGGTTGTCTGTTTCGGGAGTCCGTATATCAGATCAAAGTTCACGGAAGTATACCCGATTTCGCGGGCGATTTCTGTTACTTCCTGCACTTTGTAAAAAGGTTGAATCCGGTTGATGATACGTTGAACTTCCGGGTCATTGTCCTGCACCCCATAACTCACCCGGCGGAAACCCAGGTCGTACAGGGCTTTGAGGTGATCGTAAGTGGTGTTGTTGGGATGGCCTTCAAAACTGAAAATATGATCTTCCGGAACAATGGCTGAATTGAGTATCGGTTTCAGCAGCTTCTCCAGGTTGGAAGGAGAAAAAAAAGTGGGAGTGCCTCCACCCAGGTGCAGTTCCCTCAGAACCGGGCGCTGGGGCATGAGACGCAGATAAAGCTGCCATTCCTTTTGGATGGCTGCAATGTATTCATCTTCTACTTTGTGATTGGTGGTGATCCGCTTATTGCAGCCGCAATAGGTACAGAGGCTTTCGCAAAAAGGCAGATGGATATAAAGAGAAACGCCGTTCCGCTGGTTCTCCAGCCTGAACTGTGCACTGAAATTGGATTCCCATTTATGCACGTCGATGGCTTCTTCCCATTGGGGAACTGTAGGATAACTGGTGTATCGCGGCACCGGACGATCATATTTCGACAATAAGTTGGCCGTAATCATGGCGCAAAGGAACTGCGCTGCCCCCGCCCGTCCATTGACATTCGTGGGTGATTTACATGATCTTCGTCAGGTACGGCCTTACGAATGCAGAAAATCGGACATATGTCGGCGCGGAATTCGGCAGCGCAGACCCCGCGGTGGCATAGTTTTTTAACCGGATGGTCGAATAGTTCCCTTATTCCGCTCATAAATAGTTTAATATGAAAGCAATCTGGACCGGCTCACTTGGGTTTGGACTGGTGAATATTCCGGTCAAACTGTATAGTGCGGTGGAAGAAAGCAGCCTGGATCTCGACATGCTCGATAAAAAGGACCACTCCAACATCAAGTATAAACGGGTGAACGAAAAGACCGGCAAGGAAGTGGCCTGGGAGAACATCGTCAAGGGGTATATGCTGAATAGCAAGTATGTGATCCTGGGAAAGGAAGATTTTGAAAAAGCGGCTCCCGAGCGTACCAAACATATCGGCATCAGCCAGTTTGTAAAATTGGCCGAGATCGATCCCAATTATTTTGAAATGCCCTATTTCCTGGAGCCGGAAAAAACAGGTGTGCGGGCTTATGCACTCCTGCGCGATGCATTGAAAAAATCGGGCAAGGCG
>DATCJQ010000134.1:0-3438 GCA_036562745.1 Flavihumibacter sp. | reverse complement strand
AGTATGAAGGGAAGGTGACGGAACCGCAGCTTAAAGGAACGATTGGTCCGCCGGTAAATCGCCGTAGAGGAAACCAGCAGCCCCCCCTTATTGCGACTGCCCGATTTCCAATACCACCATGCCAGGGCCGGCAAGCCGAGCAGCAGCCATAACACCCATGGCCATGCGAAATCAATGCTATTGAAATAATCGATTATCAAGTTCCTGGCTTTTTATATTCAACTTCATCAATTATGGTGATTGCCTTGCGCACTGCCTCCAACGCCTCCTCCTGTTCTTCCGGAAGGGCCGCGTATCGTGCAAACTTCACCGCATCTGCCAGTCGCAATGCCTGGGCAAACCGCGACAAATGTTCAGGTGGCAAATCATTTTTAACCCGCAGCACCAGGGTTTCGTTCAGTGCATCCGGGGCAGTCACCAATCCTCTGTTACGAAAATAGTTTCGGGTGATATCATTCAATCGAATGAAATAGGTTTTAACCATCGATCGCTGCGGCAGATTCTCTTCCTGCAATTCCTTCAACTCCTTCATCGCCTGCTCCAGGGGCGAGAGTTTCGGTGCCGCAGGCGTCGTTGCCACAACCTGTGGCTTCTTCTTACGCCACCACAGGTAAGACAGGACAGCAATCGCCAGAGCAGTCAATGCTGCAATCAGGTAATTGATCCAATCATTATCCGTTGCCGGCACTTCAATAATATCCTTGATATCATGGTAGGGTTGATTGGGATCCATGGGACTATAATCCACCGACACCAAAATCGAATCGGTCAAAAATCGCTTATTGCCCACCGTTAGTCCGAGTTGCGGAATGGCCCACCTTCCCGAATCAAAGGATGTAATGATCAGATCCTGTTTGAAAATAACGCGGGTGGCATTGTGCTGGGTATCGACCTTCCCCTTATTGATAAAATGAAAATGCGGAAGGGTATCCAGATGGAACCAGCCCATGGGCGTGGCTGTGGGAATCTCCACATATAATTTCATACGGATATGCTCGCCGATCAGAATCTTGTCGCGGTCAACAGATGCCTTGAGTATCACTTCCTGCGCCATCGATGGCAGCACAAATGCAAGGGCAAGGGATAATATGGTGAGGATTTTTTTCAGCATGGATCAGGAACGACCAATAAAGAATTTTTGGAGCACTTTTACATAATCTTCCGTGGTGGAAATATGCAGGAGATCACAACCGGCCCGTGTAAATGCCTGTTTGGTCCATTCGGTATGTTCGAAAAAAGCATCGTGATGCGCTTTGCGGACAAAGTAATCGGAACTGTCGATGGTAACCAGCTCGCCGGTTTCCGGATCCTGCACATCCAGCAATCCAACATCCGGCAAGTTCATATCAAGGGGATCATAAACTTTCACGCCGATTACATCGTGTTTTTTTCCGGCTACCCTCAACGCATCCGGAAACTCCGGATCCAGAAAATCGCTCAGCACAAATACAATGCATTTCTGACGGGTGGTATTATTCAGGTAACGCAGCGCCTGCGCAAGATTGGTTCCTTTTTGTTTTGGCTCAAGCGTTAACAATTCGCGCACGATAAAAAGTCCGTGATCTCTCCCTTTTTTCGGAGGTATATATCGCTCAATGCCTTCCGTAAAAAGAATGGCTCCCGCCTTATCATTGTTACTGATTGCAGAAAAAGAAAGCACGGCCCCGATTTCAGTAACAAGATCCTTTTTCCGCGCCTTTACCGATCCGAACAGGGAGCTCGCACTCACATCCACCAGCAACATCATGGTGAGTTCACGTTCTTCTTCGAAGAGTTTGCTAAACGGACTATTGAATCGCGCCGAAACATTCCAGTCGATAAACCGGATATCATCACCCGGATTATACTCACGGACTTCCTTAAACGACATTCCGCGTCCCTTAAAAGCAGAGTGATACTCGCCCGTAAACAGGTGTCGGGTGAGACGCTTGCTTTTAATCTCAAGCTCCTTTACTTTCTTCAGTATGTCGGCGGTTGTCATCATAGTTGGTTAGGGCACCTGCACAGCGCCGAGGATATCACTGATCACGTGTTCAACATTAACGTTTTCGGCTTCTGCCTCATAAGTGAGTCCCAAACGATGACGCAGCACATCCTTGGCGATGGCTTTCACGTCTTCGGGGATTACAAAAGCGCGTTTGGACAGATAGGCATGCGCCTTGGCAGCCAGTGCCAGGTTAATACTTGCCCTCGGTGATCCGCCGTAGGAGATCAGCGGCTCCAGACGGCCCAGTCCGTAATCAACCGGGCGGCGGGTGGCAAATACGATATCGATGATATACTGTTCGATTTTTTCATCCATATAGATCTGACGGGTCAGCTCGCGTGCTTCCACCAGTTCCGACAAACTCACCACCTGCTGCACAGTGGGAAAGCCCTCCTGCCGCACCTGCTGGCGGATGATCAGTTGTTCCTCCTGTTTGGTCGGATAACCCACCACCACCTTCATGATAAAACGGTCTACCTGCGCTTCGGGAAGCGGATAGGTTCCCTCCTGTTCCAGCGGGTTCTGGGTGGCCAGTACCAGGAAGGGCTCATCCAGTTTGTATGTACTATCGCCGATGGTTACCTGACGTTCCTGCATCGCTTCGAGCAGGGCGCTCTGTACTTTGGCCGGGGCACGGTTGATCTCATCTGCCAGCACAAAATTGGCGAAGATGGGACCCTTGCGCACCACGAACTCATTCTTCTGCTGATGGTAGATCATGGTACCGATAACATCTGCAGGAAGCAAATCAGGCGTAAACTGAATTCGGCTGAATTTGGCACGCACCGCCTGCGCAAGCGATTTGATGGTGAGGGTCTTCGCCAGTCCGGGTACCCCTTCCAGCAACACATGCCCGTTACTCAGCAAACCAATTAAGAGCCGGTCGAGCATATAATGCTGTCCCACGATTACCCTGCCGACTTCTTCCCGAAGCCGGTCGATAGCGGCGGCCTGGTGATTGATTTTCTCATTTAACTGCCGGATATCTTCAGATGTTGGCAACATATAGTAAATTTAATTATGCAAAATACAACCTCTATTTTAGCAATTCCTACGCCAATATCTGAAAATCAATGCGTAGGGAGAATATTTTTTTATGGGCGCAATAAAAGCCCGGAATTAAAGTTATTAATACCAAATCCAACCTTATGATAAAAAGCAGGTTTTTATACATGCTTTGTGCCATCTGCTTGCTGAGTTTGGGGCTCAGCTCCTGCTCAAAATCAGGAGGCAATGATTCACCCTCTCAAAAAACCAGGACAGAACTGCTGACTGCCAGGCTCTGGAAAATATCTTCAGTAGGCCTTGATTTGAACGGCGACAATAAACCCGATCAGGAATTTTCCCTCGAAAATTGTGAAAAGGACGATACTTTCGAATTCAAAACCGATGGTACCGGGATCAATTACGCCGGAACCAAATGTGAACCCGATGATCCCGACACCCAGAAC
>DATCJQ010000454.1:0-1867 GCA_036562745.1 Flavihumibacter sp. | reverse complement strand
GACGAAGGGGACACGACCTGCCTTTATTGCTTCGATTGGGATTCGCGTTTTTCCTGGGCCTTGAGTTCGTGGTAGCGCTGCTCATACTGCTCCCATTGATAACGCTTGTAGAAAATTGCCATGAAGGTGATAATGGCCAGGATGGCGATCACGATAACAACGGGACTCGACTGTCCGCCAGCCACCATGCCGGCCCGGCGATACCAGCCGCTGGCATAGTTCAGGAAGATGGGAACACCCAGTAACAGACCGATGGGCAAACCAATCAGCCACTGGCGAAACGTCTTTTTATGCTTGTCGCGGTTGGCCTCCCAATAGACCAGAAAATCTTTTTCCTCCTTACTTAACATCCCTTCAGTTTTGGCAAAAATAAGCCACCGGCCGTTTTTTTGCTTAATTTGTGTAGTAACCAATAACCCTTTATCTTGAAAATTGATCATTTAATAACCCAGTATCTCTACCAACACAAGCGGGTAAGTCTGCCCGGCATCGGTACTTTTACCCTCGAAAATGGCACCCCCAGTTTCACCCATCAGTCTGATGCAGCGATTAGTCCCGAACTGATCGAATTCGTCAAATCCCACACGGGCAAGATGACGGCACTGGCCACGGCCGATATAGAATCCTATATCATGCTGCATCGCCAATTCCTCAATATCGGAAAGGCATTGCATTTTGAAGGCATCGGCACCCTCGTAAAAGCCAAAGAAGGATTGTTTGATTTTACTCCGGCCGAAATGATTATCGATTTCGGGGAAAAAGTGGCGGAGGGGAAAATTACATCCAGCTACGAAGAGAAGCCGCGTTACAGTTCAGCGGAATCCCCGGGTGGCTCGGGAAGAGGTATATTGATCTTCCTTGGGGTAGCCATCACGCTGGGCATTGTGGTATGGGGTGGTTGGAAATGGTCGCAGAGCGGAAGCGGCAACGGCGCGGTTAACCAGATTGCCACCGTGTCTGCCCCGGAACCTGCAGCGCAGGCCACAGCCGATTCAGGTAAGTTGGTTAGCGACAGCATCAGTCGGCGTCCGACAACCGACAGCAGCCGTACAATCAATACAAACGGCAGCGTTTCGGTTAATCCCGGCCGTTATAAATTCATCATCGAAACCACCAACCGGCGCGAGCGGGCTTTCCGTCGCTATAATCAGCTGGTGGAACTGAGATCGGGTATCCGGATGGAAACCGCCGATTCCATCACCTACAAGCTCTATTTTGTATTACCGGCCAATCCGACCGACACAAGCCGGATCAAGGATTCGCTCCGCATATTTTATGCAAGCCGCATCGTAACCGTTGAACCTGCGGGTAATTAAAAACTAAAGCCTGCAGCACCCATAAATGGTAGCCACAGGCTTTGACTTTAATCAGGTTATGCGTGCAATTAAAACGCGTTCTTATCGCCCTTCACCGAGAGGAAGGCAGTCATCAGGATAATCTTGATATCCAGTAACAGGGTCCAGTTTTCCATGTACCAGATATCGTGTTCAATCCTTTTTTGCAGGAAGAGATTATCGGTGATCTCACCCCGGAATCCGTTCACCTGTGCCCAGCCGGTTACACCGGGCTTCACGAAGTGGCGGATCATATACTGCTTGTAAATATTGGCAAAATCCTCGGTGTGCTTGAGCATATGCGGGCGCGGTCCCACTACCGACATATCGCCCATAAACACGTTGAAGAACTGCGGCAGCTCATCCAGGTTGGTCTTGCGCATGAAGCGACCGATTTTGGTTACGCGATCATCATTGCGGGTCACCTGCTTCTTATCGGATTCGTCATTCACCCGCAAACTTCTGAACTTGATGCAAAGGAAGGGCTGGTTGTTTTTGCCCGACCGCATCTGGGTGAAGAATACAGGTCCCTT
>DATCJQ010000112.1:0-24537 GCA_036562745.1 Flavihumibacter sp. | reverse complement strand
GTGATGCCACTGGAAATTGTGGTGGATACCAAAGTGAAAAACGGACTGCGTCGCCAACCCCTGCAACTGTTTGAACGGATTGATTCCCTCACCAGCTATATCAGCAGTCTGCCTGAAATGGCCCGTCCCCTTTCCGTAGTGGAAGGGATGAAATTCGCGCGCCAGGCTTATTATGATGGCGATAGCACCAGTTATGGATTGCCCAACAGCTTCGATATCGGATTTCTGGCCGGATATCTTAATCTGAAAGGATCAGACAGCAAGGAAGATCAAATGGGACAGCTGGTTCGTTCTTTTATGGACGACAACAAGCAGCAGACGCGCATCAGTGTAAACATGAAAGATGTAGGCAGCAAGCGTTTGCCCGAATTGCTCGATTCCATTCAGGGGCGTACTTCCCGGTATTTTGACACGGCCCGTTACAATATCACCCTCACCGGAGGAAGCATTACATTCCTGGAAGGGAGCACCTTTATTATAAATGGACTGAAGGAAAGTATATTCTGGGCCTTTCTGCTGATTGCGCTCTGTATGCTTTATTTGTTCCGGAATTTCCGTATCCTGGTTTGTTCGTTGATTCCCAATGTGGTACCGCTGGTGATAACGGCCGGTATAATGGGATGGGCCGGGGTTGCCCTGAAGCCATCCACCGTATTGATATTCAGCGTGGCGCTGGGAATTGCCATCGATATTACCATTCGTTTCCTCGTGAACTTCAAACAGGAACAGGGCGATTCGAAACGCGACCAGAAGGATGTGGTGATTGAAACCATCCATTCCACCGGTATTAGTATCATCTATACATCGCTGGTGCTGATTGCCGGATTTGTGATCTTCTGTTTCAGCGGGTTTGGCGGCACCCAGGGATTGGGCTGGCTGACATCGCTGACCCTGGTGATCGCAACTGTTACCAACCTCGTGCTCCTGCCGGCGCTTTTAATCGATCTATCCAAAAAGAAGATGTAAAAACTACCGGTAAATCAACTGGACATATTAAACCAGATTAAAATTAGATTAAAATTTTGGGCGCCCTGTTTCAGCCGGGTCGCCCATTTTTATTTAAAATTTTGTTAATACATTGTATTTCAATTAAATATATCGTCAAAATAATACGTACCCTTTCGTATTTGGTTTTTACTATTTTTGTCCAAAAGCCGCCGTTCATACAGCCATAGCTACCGTTTATCAAATCCCGTATTTTAGTAATACATTAATTGTAACTCAAAACTAAACGCACATGAGAAAATTGTTCTTGTTACTATTGGGCATCGTCATGCTCAGTGGTCAGGTATTAGCCCAGTCGCGCACTGTGGTTGGTAAGGTAACTGACGCAAACGGGATTCCGGTAGCCAATGCCAGCATCCTGGTGAAGGGCTCCAACATTGGAACCACATCCGGCGAGGATGGAAGTTTCTCACTCAACATTCCGGAGTACGCAAGAGTACTGGTAATTTCTGCCGTTGGCATGGCCAGTCAGGAAATCAGTATTGGTAACCGCGGATTGTTCAACGTCTCACTCTCAGCCGATGACCGTGATCTTCAGGAAGTGGTGGTAGTGGGTTACGGTACCGCGGTGAAAAGGAAGGAGTACACCGGTAATATCGCCAATGTGAAAGGCGATGCGGTATCGAACCGTCCTGTGCAGAGTTTTGAGCATTCTCTTGGCGGACGTGCACCCGGGGTTCAGATCGTTACGCCCACTGGTGTGTTGAATGCTCCTGCTGTGTTCAGGGTACGGGGTACCAACTCCATTTCTCTTTCCTCTCAGCCCCTGATTGTAGTGGATGGTATTCCCATGTATTCCGGCGACGCCAGTGCTACCTCCATTGTAGCGGCTAACGCACTGTCGTCCATCAACCCGAATGATATCGAGTCCATCGATATCGCCAAAGACGCTGCGGCTTCAGCGATTTATGGTTCACGCGCCGCAAACGGTGTAATTTTCGTGACCACCAAAAAAGGTAAAGCCGGTCGCCCCAAGGTAAACTATGATACCTGGTACAGCTGGTCAAAAGCGCAAAACCTGCCCAAATTGCTGGATGCGTTTCAGTACACTGAATTCAAAAACCAGTCGCTGAAAAACGCCGGCTCCTACAACGAAACACCTGGTTCAGAAAACTATTTTGCACTTACCGATGGTCCGGATGGCCAACCCATCAATACCAACTGGTACGACTATGTTTATCGGACCGGCTTTTCCCACAGTTCTTCCCTGAGTCTGTCGGGCGGTAATGAATCTACCCGCTACTATACTTCCGTTTCCTATACAGATCAGGAAGGTATTATCCGTCGGAACGATTTCAAACGTTTGGCAGCAACCATGAACATTGAACACAAAATCAATAAAGTGCTGTCAATGGGTACCAAGATTCAGTATGCGAATGAGAAAAACCTGGGTGCCGTTAGTACCGGTTCTCTGGGTGATGCCTTCTCCACTGCCGGTCTGGGTCGTGTTCCCCTGGTAACTGCTCCCAATATCTCTCCCTATAACAACGACGGATCCTACAACTATTCAGGTGCATTGATCGGTGTTATGAATAACAAACAGGGACAGGTTGGTTTCAACAACCCCGTTATTCAGCTCGACAAAAACCGTGGTAATGTAGACGTAAGCCGCCTGCTCGGTAACGCTTTTATCCAGTTGAAGCCGATCCGCCAGGTGACATTCCGTTCACAGTACAGTATCGACTACCTGGCTGCTGATAACGAAGTGTACTATCACCCCATTTCCGGTGAAGGTTTTGCCGATGGTGGTAATGCCAGCTCTGCCTACTCACAAAACAGACGCTGGGTATGGTCAAACACCCTTCAATTTGATGAGCAGTTTGGCGAAAATCACAACCTCGGCCTGCTGGTGGGTACCGAGCAACAGAAAAGTAATAACAAAAGCTATGGTATCAACCGTATTGGCGTGGTGGACCCCGACTTCACCAATATTCAGGGTGGATGGAGAACACCAAACGTAACGGCGATGGGTATCGGAGAAAACTATATCCTCTCCTACTTTGGTCGCTTTACTTACAACTACGCCCGCAAATACCACCTCTCTGCAAATATTCGTCGTGATGGTGCTTCCCACCTTGGTAAGAACAACCGATGGGGTACCTTCTGGGGTGTATCTGCAGGATGGGATATTGATAAGGAAGGCTTCTTCGAAAATGCAGGGCTGTCTAAGGTATTCAGCAGCATGCGTCTGAGAGGCAGCTACGGTAAAGTGGGTAATATCGATGGTCTGGGTCAATATGCATCTCTTTCTCTGTACGGATCCAGCCTCTATGCCGGCAATGGTACCTTTGTTTTTAACCAGGCTGGTAACGATGATCTGGGTTGGGAAACCAGTACCAAAACTGATATCGGTATCAATTTCGGTATGTTCAACGATCGTCTGACAGCCGAAGTATCCTACTACAATAATGATGTGAACGACCTGATCCTGGCAGTACCTGCTCCGCCTTCTGCAGGTTTGCCGAGTACCATCCCCACCAACATCGGCGCACTGTATAACCGCGGTGTGGAAATCGCGCTGGGTGGTACACCGATTCAGAAAAAGGATTTCAGCTGGACGGCCAATTTCAACGTAACCTTCAACAAAAACGAGGTAACATCTCTGGCTCCGGGTGTTGATAATATCCTTGCTGCCACCGGTGGTCTGGAATCTCCCAGTATCACTGTGGTAGGTGAATCGCTCGGTATGCTGTTTGTTACCCGCACCGCCGGTGTGGATCCCGCAACCGGACGCCGTATCTTCATCAATGCTGATGGCCGCAAAGTTTATTTCCAACACATCGTACCGGCTGGTTCAGGCGGTGCACGCTTCATGTATGAAGATGGTAGCGTGGCTCCTACTGTAAGTGCTGCCGATGCCGTGGTTTACAAGAACACCATTCCCAAATGGTACGGCGGTTTCGACAATACCTTCCGTTTCAAAAACTTCGAACTGAATACATTGTTCACCTTCCAGGGTGGCAACTATATCTACTGGGGTACCTATGCTGGTCTGCGTGACCAGCGCTTCTGGAACAACTCGGTAGATGTACTGAGAGCCTGGACCAAACCCGGTGATATTACTGATATGCCGAAATCCTATTTCGGTGATAACGTATCCAACGGTTCTTCCTTCCCGCTCGACATCAATGTATTCAAGGGTGATTTTATCAAACTCAGAACCGTTACCCTGGCCTACAACCTGCCTTCTGCAGTGCTGACAAAAGTTAAAATCAACAACGTTCGCTTCCACATTACCGCCAACAACCTCTGGATTGGTACCAAATATCCCGGACCTGATCCCGAAGTATCAACCAACGGTACCGGTAATATCAACCAGGGTATCGATCGTAACTCTGTTGGTAATGCAAGAGCAATTTCTGTCGGACTTAATGTAGGATTCTAAAAAACTGAACAATTATGAAAAAACAACTCTTATATACATTATTGGCAGGTAGTTTATTAACCGCCTGTAACAAGGATGACCTTGAACAAATTCCGTCGAACCAGGTAGAATATTCGGTTTCATTTGATAACCCCGTGCGTGTACTCGGTCAGGTAAATGGCTTGTACGGCACCATTAAAAACGCAGGTCTTTATGGAGGCCGTTACCAGATCTTCAATGATATCCGGGGCGGAGATTTCATGAACGACCGTACCAACGTTGTAACCGGTTTCGATATCTGGAACTATACGCCCAGTAACAGCTCCGCCAACTCAGTGCAGGCTATCTGGTCGCGGGCCTATTATGCCATCAACCTCGCCAACGTATTCCTTTCCGGTATGGATACCAAGGGTACTGAAGTAGTGGGTGAAACATTGGCCAACAACTATAAGGCTGAAGCAAGATTTATCCGTGCCATTTGTTATCATGCATTGCTGACGCTGTATGCACGTCCCTATTGGGATGGTAATGGTTCCAAACTGGGTGTGCCCCTTCGGCTGACACCGAATACCGGCAGTGGCAACTATGATCTGGCAAGAAGCACGGTTGCAGAAGTGTACAATCAGATCCTCGAGGATTTGAACTATGCCGAACAAAACCTGCCCGCTTCTTATTCCAGTGCAACACTCAACACCACCCGTGCACACAAGAATACAGCCATCGCTTTCAAAGTGCGGGTTTACCTGGCTATGCAGCGTTATCAGGATGTAATTACGGAAGCCAACAAGCTCGTGCCGGCTACTGCTCCCTTTGTGGCGCCCAGTGGAGTTCCGCACCAGTTGCAGGATGATGTAAGATCCATCTATACCACTTACACCACTACCGAGTCCATCCTTTCCATGCCCTTCTCCGACAACGAAGCACCCGGTACACAAAACCAGCTGGGTTACTACTATGGCGCTTCTTCCATGAACGGTGGAAATGGTGAGTACTCATTACTCAGTACTGGTATCGTAAGCAGTCCGGATTGGCCCGCAACGGACGACAGACGTTCGCTGATAACTACCGTGGGTACCCGTCAGTATGTGAACAAATATCCCAAGGGATCCCCCTTCACCGACTGGGCTCCGGTAATCCGCTATGCAGAAGTATTGCTGAGTCTGGCTGAAGCCATCACACGCTCCACCAACACGGTGGATGACAGAGCCATTGCCTTGCTGAATGCAGTACGTCAGCGTTCTGATGCTTCTGTTACATTCACCGCCGGTGATTTTGCCAACGCTGCTGAACTGGCTGATGCCATTCTTACAGAACGCAGAATTGAATTCCTCGCAGAGGGACTGGCAGGATTTGATCTCACCCGCCTTGGTTTACCACTTCCGGCTAAAGCAAGTGTAAGTGCCGTTCAACCCAGCCAGCAGGAATATATCTGGCCGATTTCCTCTACCGAGCTCCTGCTTAACAAGCTTTGCGTAGATAACTAATAATCTGAAATCAGAACCAGTTTCATGAAAAAGAAAACCGCCTCCGGATGGAGGCGGTTTCATTTTTATTAGACCAGAATATGATTAGTATCCGGGGTTTTGAACCAGATTGGGGTTCTTATCGATTTCATATTTGGGGAAAGGCAGAACAACATAGTTGCTACCCCAGGGTTGCTCAGCTACTATTGAGTGTGCAGGAATTGCACGACCAGTACGCAGGAAGTCGATAATACCCTGACCTTCGAAAGCCAGTTCAATTCTTCTTTCGGTCAGAATTGCGTCGATCAGTTCTTCTTTGGTTGCGGGATTCAGAGCAGTTGCGTTTGAACGCTCGCGGATTTCGTTCAGCAGGCTGATCGCAGTTGCATCTACACCACTAGCCTGACGAGCCAGCGCCTCAGCTTTGATCAGCAGGATCTCAGCATAACGCAGTACGGGAACCCAGTCAGTGGTACCACCAGCATATTTGGTAGTGTAATATGCACTTGAAGTAAATTCAATCAGATCAGTCAGACGCAGATCATCCTCTTCCAACAGAGCAATATACTCCTCACTAACAGTGATATCGCCTCTTCTTGTTGCACCATAGTGCTGACCAAGAGCATTATTGGTGTTGGGGTTATCACCACCGTTATGAGCTACAGAGAAAATAGACTCTGCAGTTGTGTAGGGAGAACGGAAAGCTGTAACCGGTGAAGCGTTAAGTTCATATGCACCGGAGCTGATTACCAGATCAGCATATTCCGCTGCTTTAGCCCAGTCGCCTTTGTAGAGGTACAAACGAGCCAGCAGAGCTTGCGCAGCGCCTTTGGTAGCTCTGGCAACGTAGTTGAACTCATTACCTTGTCTGGTGGGTAACTTGGATGCAGCATCAAGCAGATCTGTTTCGAGTTGTTTGTAAACCTCTGCTACAGAACTTCTTGGAATCTGGTTGGAAGTTGCAAAGGGATCATCAGCCGCTTCCAGCACCAGTGGAACACCAGGATGAGAAGCATCAGCTGTGAAAGAGTAGGGTTGAGCCCACAGATTCACGAGCGACATGTAAACCAGAGAACGGATGAATTTGGCTTCACCGATGTACTGATTTGCTTTCTCAGCAGATACTTTATCCGCATTTGGAGTAAAGTATTTCAGAAACAGGTTTGCCTCGTAAATGGTTCTGTACGCACCACGGAATGCACTCGCTACTGTTCCGTCAGTTGCCTGCAGAGTAGTGAACATGGGCATTTGTCCGAAGTACGGGTTAGCCAGAGCATCAATACCACGGATATCGGGGAATATGATAGCCCAACCACCGTAGAAGTTAGCGTTCTGAAGCTGGTCATACATACCCACAGAAGCTTTCTCGATACGATCAGGCGTAGTGAAGGCGGTCTCCGGAGCGAAAGAGTTAAACGGATCTTCGAAATTATTTTTCTTACAGCCAGCCAGGGATAAGGATCCAACCAACCCGGCAGCTAGTATAATTTTCTTATAATTTTTCATACTGTAATTTTTTGGATGGGTTAGAACGCAAGGTTAACACCAAATGTCAGAGTACGGGGTTGCGGTACGTTTCTGGTATCCACACCAACCGCTATATTGCTACCAGCGTTGGTATTTACCTCAGGATCAGATCCACTGTACTTCGTAATGGTGAACACGTTGAACACCTGAGCAAATACGCGGATATTGTCGAATCCAATTCTGTTGTAAACAGACTGAGGCAGGTTGTAACCAAATGACAGAGAACGCAGACGCAGGAAATCACCTTTTTCTAACCAACGGGTAGATGCTGAGTTAGCAGTGTTGTCCAGCATATACAGGCGGGGGATATCAGTTTTCTGACCAGGAGTAGTCCAACGATTTTTGATTTCTTCCAGGTTGTTGGAGAAAGAGTTGGACAACAGGTTGGCACGTGTACCATTGTACAGATAGTTACCACCTGAGAAGAAGAATGACAACCCGAGATCAAAGTGTTTGTAACGGAAAGTGTTGTCAAATCCACCATACCAGGTAGGCAGACCACTTTTATCAGAGTAAACATAGTCAGCACCACCCAGAGCAGATACTTCATTACCCTTACCATCACTCCATGATTGAGTATTGGGGTCGAACATTTTCAGAGAACCGTCGGCAGCATACCATGTGGGGTTACCTGTTTCAGCGTCAACACCAGCCCATCTCGGGATAAAGAATGTACCCAGCGGTTTACCTACGGCGGCAACACTTACACCACTTGTGATGTGCTGGTTATTGTTTGCAGCAACCAGTTCTTTAACCTCGTTCTTGATTTTAGAGAAATTGGCTGAAGCAGTCCAGCTGAAGTCTCTCGTACGAATCACATTGGCATTCAGGGTGATTTCAATACCAGCATTAGTCATACGGCCAATATTGGTAGTGACGGTAGATCCGGGAATACCTACAGTGTACAGAGCAGGAGCATCCAGAATCAGGTTGTCGATATTGGTTCTGAAGTAATCAAAAACCAGGTTGATTCGATCACCTTTGAACAGGCTGGCTTCAAAACCAATGTTGAATTTCTTGGAGCTTTCCCACTGCAGAGCGGCATTACCAGCCTGAGCAACACCAAAGCCATTGAGGATGGTGTAAGAAGCGCCAGAGTACAGAGAACGTGATGCGTAAGGTCCAATACCACGGGAGTTACCTACCACACCATAGCTACCTCTGATTTTCAGGTAGTTCAGGTGACGAACATTCTGCATGAAGTTTTCTTTGGTTACTTCCCATCCAGCAGACACACTGGGAAAAGTACCCCATTCGTTGTTACGACCAAAACCGGAAAAAGCATCTCTACGAATAGAACCTTCGATGAAGTATTTTGAATCGAATGAATAACCCAGACGACCAAAATAAGATTCCATACCATTGGTAGTGATATCACCACCAGTCAGGTTGTACAGCTCATCGGAAGAGGGGTCAACGTTGGTATAAGCACCATCGATGATGGTTGTAAAGAACGGATCAGCAAAGTTGCTGGCACCGATATAACGATACTTCCATTTGTTGTACTGAGACTCCTGACCTGCAGTAGCGCTGATTTTATGAGCACCGAAGCTACGGTCATAACTCAGGTAATTCTGCCATACCCATTGGTTCCAGTACTGAGTGTTCTCCTGAACCAGACCGTTGAAAGGAGTACCCAGACCTGCGATATAGGGACTGGTATACTGATCTTCCCAGTTATCCATGTACTGAACACCGATTTTAGAAGTGAATTTCAGTCCTTTCAGGAAAGTGATTTCACCATACGCGTTCAGGCGCAGATCCTGTGCAGTATTGTCGTTACGACCGGTGTTGATACCAGCGAGCGGGTTGTAGTAGTTGAAGGGGAAAAGAGCAGTACCATTGTAAGCACGGCTGTTGTTACCCCAACCCAGTGTACCGATAGGGCTGGTTTCAGCCAGGTTATAACCAGTCGGGTGATTCGGATTGTAAGGAGAAACAGTGGGGAAAGCCTGGAAACCAGAAGTTACTGTCCCGGACAGGTAACGGTCAGACATTACACCATTGTTCAGTGTACGGTTGTAAGAAATCTGTGTACCGGCTTTGAACCATTTGTTCGGAGTTACATCCATATTGATACGGGCCTGACCGCTACGCAGACGGTTACCATATGCAATACCTTCCATGTCGATATAACGAACAGAACCAAACACGCTCAGTTTGTCAGCGCCACCGCTGAATGACACGCCATGATCCTGTTGGAAACCGGTTCTGAACAGAACGTCCAGCCAGTCGGTACGGTCGTTAACACCATCGCCGTCAACATCACTCTCGCGAGCAACAACTGTTCCTGCACCCCAACGGTTAGCTGCCTTCTCATTGTTGATGGCGATGAAGTCATCACCATTCAGCAGATCAGGCATGTTTGCAGCTTTTGAAAAGCTTACTTTGGAGTCAACATTAACTTTTACTGTACCCTTTTTACCTTTCTTGGTGGTAATCAGGATTACACCATTCGCAGCGCGTGAACCGTAGATTACGGAAGCACCTGCATCTTTCAATACTTCGAATGATTCGATGTCGTTAGGGTTCAACAGAGCCAGCGGGTTGAAACGTGTACCCTGACCACTGTTGAAATCGTTCATATTTGAAAGAGCGATTTGGGGAACACCATCAATTACAATCAGCGGTTGAGAACTGGAGGAGATAGAGTTTATACCACGAACACGGATGTCAACACGGTCACCCAACAGACCACCGGTAGCATTCACCTGTACACCGGCAGTTTTACCGGCCATAGCCTGGTCGAAACTGGGCAGCGGCAGAGCAGCTACATCAGAACCTTTAATTTTTGAAATTGAACCAGTGTTCTCGCGAACAGTTTTGGTACCATAACCAACAACCACAACTTCCTGCAGATCGGCTTCTTTACTGTTAGCCAGACTTACATTAATAGTAGTGTTAGTTCCAATACGCTGCTCAGCAGCAGTAAAACCAATTCCGGAAATCACGATTGCACGTGCATTATCCGGCACGGTAATGGTATAATTACCATCCTCATCGGTAGTTGTACCAACAGTGGTACCCTTTACCACAACAGATGCATTTGCAACAGGATTACCTGATGCATCTGTTACCCGTCCCTTGATGGTTCGGGTTTGTGCGAGCAGTTGTCCTGCCAGGACAACCATGCACAATAACATGCAGAGCATTTTTCTCATGTAATGTGTGTGTTTAGATTAAAAAAAATCTTTGTTAAATAGTATGACAGGAAACATCATGAATAGCTGCATAGCAATGAGCGGCAACAGCATATTTTTTTCTCATGATAAATTTATCGGAGTAGTTATTAATCGCGCACAAGCTCTCTCTACGGTTCTCTATTCTCATGTGTTAAGCAAAATTTAAAACGAGCAACAAAATAAGGATAGGAATCTTAATATCTGCTTAACAATTCGCGGTATTAACTGAATTACTTTTTTTACTTATCACATAACTACTCAATAAGGTTATGTTTTTACCATGCATTATAAATAATGATTAAGTATATTTAAGATTGGCTTTATGTGAAGGTTATCTTAAACTCATGATTGCTTTGGCGAAACACTCCCGATAAGTTTCAATAAAAAAAGAGCGTGCTTAATACACGCTCTTTTTTTGATGATCGGTTTGACTTGAAAATTTTTTACCCGTCAAATCGTGGTGATACATTCCTTTCGGTACTTCAACACTTATACATATTATTATTTTCCGCTATTGATTTTCTTTAATGAATTTTCCCACTTTAATTTTTTCCTCACTCGAAATTTTCCTCATTTGAAGTTTTCATGACTTGAAATTCTCTTCACTGAAAACTCTCTTCACTGGAAACTATCTTCGCTGGAAATTTTCCTCACGTACAATTTTTCCCTTATCAGAACCGCATCATTTTAAAATTTCCGTGAGCTTTTCTTCCAGAGCATATCCTCTCAGATTTTCCGCCACTACCATCCCATCCGGATCGATCAGTACATTATAGGGAATTCCTTCAAACCCATACACAGATACTGACTCACTGTCCCAGAATTTTAAATCACTCATATGCGACCAGGTTAACTGATCATCCTTGATAGCTTGCAGCCAATCCTTCCGGTCTTTATCCAGTGATACACCCAACACGGTAAAATTTTTGGATCTGAATTTATCATAGGCTCTCACCACATTCGGATTTTCTTTCCGGCACGGACCACACCAGCTTGCCCAGAAATCAACCAATACATATTTGCCGCGGAAATCAGAAATCGACATGGGCTTACCATTCACATCATTCATGGTTAAATCGGGAGCAGGTTTGCCAACCAAACTTCTGGCGGATTGTCTCTTCTCCATTTCTTCCAATTGAGCCTTCTGCAGATCAAATGTTTTTTTCACCGACTGCAAACTTCCATAATCAGGGAACCGATTCACGGTATTCACCAGCACTTCCTCAAATTCCGCGCGGGGAACAATCTGCGACGCAAGTCCCAATGCAAACAGACTTACTGCCGGACTCTCCGATTTGGTAATATTATCCTTTACATAATTGGCGAGTTCGCTGATCAGTTTGTTCTTTTTATCGGTAGTCTGCAAAATCAATGTATCAGCACCCGGCACCTGCTTAAGGCTGTCGAGTTGCGCGAAGGCATCATTGATGGCCAGACTGCGATCGCTGTATTCCTGGATAAGTTCCTGCAATTGCTTACTGGAAGCAGACCCCTGTACTGTATAATAATGATCTCTTTTCGCCATATCCAGCTCCACTTCGATTTCGGATGCATCGTTTACTACCAGCAATACCGGCCCCTGCTCAACAGCCACCTGGTAAACACCCTGATCCTTTGCTTTTGCATTCAGTGTAATGCTGCCACTTGCCTCTTTGATAGTTGCAGAATCCAGAATAACAGGAACAGCCTCCGCACCGAAGGGAATCTCTTCAATCAGCACTCTGCGCACGGGCATCGGGTCCAGCTTATCGGCGTTGGTATATTTCAATACCACTTTAAAATCACCACCATCTTTCTTCGACTGGCAGCCAGCCAATACAATTAATAATAACAGAACACTTTGAATAGTGCCGCGTATCCTCATAACAATTAGTTTATTGATTTAATTTCTGCTCCAGCAATGCGGTAGTGATTTTGGGATCAGCTTTTCCTCTGGAGACTTTTTTCACTTCACCCATGAATAACCCGATCAGTCCCTTCTTACCTTTTTTGTATTCAGCAACCTTCTCGGGCATTTTCGCCAGCACGGTATTTACCCACTCTTCAATTTCAGACTCGCCCGCATCCTGCAGCAATTGTAACGATGATGCGAGCTCAGCCGGATCCAATTCAGGCTTCTCCATCAGTCTTGGAAATAATCGCGATGATGCAGAACTGAAACTGATCTTTCCGCTTAACACCAGTTCAACCAGCCGGGCGAGCTGCTGTGGCGCCAGTTTAAACTGATCATACCCGAGATTGTTTTCGTTTAACCACGCTTTAACGGGACCAAGCAGCCAGTTGGCCACAGCCTTGTATTGATTTGTGAATTGAATCACCGACTCAAAATATTCTACCAGCTCTTTTTCATCGCTCAACAGCCGTGCATCGTATGAGGGTAACTGATAGTCTTTGATATAGCGCTCGAGGATGGCGTCAGGAAGTTCAGGCATAGAGGCACGAATCTCTGCCAGCTGTTCCTTCGTTACGGTAAAGGGAGGCAGATCCGGATCGGGAAAATAACGGTAATCATTCGCTTCTTCCTTGGTGCGAAGTGCGAAAGTGATCATCCTGTCTGCATCAAAGCTTCTTGTTTGCTGCACAATGCGTTCACCCTTTTCGGCCAGCTCAATCATGCGCTGCGCCTCGATCTCAATCGCGCGCTTCACATTGCGGATGGAATTAAGGTTTTTCACTTCCACCTTGGTGCCAAGTTCTTTTTGTCCCCTTGGCCTTATGGAGATATTCGCGTCGCAACGCATGCTGCCCTCTTCCATGTTCCCATCACAAATGCCCAGAAAGCGTACCAGCTTGCGGATTTCCGTTACGTAAGCATAGGCTTCCTCCGCACTGTAGAGATCCGGCTCCGAAACAATTTCAATAAGGGGAACGCCCGCGCGGTTATGGTCAATGGCGGTTTTTGCCGGATCGGCATCATGAATGCTCTTTCCCGCATCTTCCTCAAGATGGATATGATGCAATCGCACCACCCGCTCTTTTCCGTTTACCTGAATTTTCACTCCCCCACCCTGACATATATTATTAATATGCTGCGAGGTTTGATACCCCTTCGGCAAATCGGGATAAAAATAATGTTTCCGTGCAAACCAGTTGAGCTCGGAAATGGTGGAATTGCAGGCTAGTCCCATTTTGATGGCTGCCACCATGGCCTCGCGGTTCAGCATCGGCAGAGTACCGGGATATGCCAGGGTGATTGCACTGATATGCGTATTGGGAGCAGCGCCGAAACTGGCAGCGTCTGCACTGAATAACTTGGTTACGGTCGATAATTGAGCATGAACCTCCAGCCCAATCACTAATTCATATTTGTCCTCGGGTGCAGGCGCCGTTTCTACAGTCCTTAATTCCATAGCGCAAATGTACGGGAAAGGGCAGAACCAATTCCCTTACAACACGGCGGTGCGGAGCTTGCGCGGGATTTTCAATTCCACCTTTCCGGACTTGCCATCGCGCAGATATTCAACCGGCAGACTGGATTTCTGCGTCTCCCTGGCTATGCGGTTTCCCTTTACCAGGTCTTCCACCTTGTTCACTGCCTTTCCGTCGAAACTAACGATGATATCGCCCTCCCGGAGACCGGCTTTTTCTGCTGCGGATTCCTTATCCACACCAATCACTTTTACCCCTTTTCCGTCTTCGGTGTCCTGGGCCTTGATTCCCAGCTTGGGCTGACCTGTAGACCATACGGTCGCACCTCCCTGGCCATGATTTTCAAAACGAAACTCCTGCTCACCAAATGGTGCAAGCAAGGGTTCAAGTCCCTCCAAATTAAATGCGGAACCTGAGTTGCGCTTACCCAGATTGGCACTCACATGATTGGTTTTGCCATCACGGATATAGGTAACGCGGATCTTTTCATCCGGCTTATACTGTCCGATAACCCGGGTCAGATCCTCGGGCGATTCAATTTTGACATCATCGATCTGGGTGATGATATCCCCTTTTTTCAATCCGGCTTTCTCCGCTGCCGTTCCTTCCGATACATTGGTGATCTTGGCACCCTTCTCCACTTTGGTGGTGGTTACGCCGAGAAAGGCCTTGGGTGACGTGCTGAATCCCCAGGATCCACCATCAGGGAAAATCTGAACACCCCCGTCGTGGAAGGGCGAGCGCGGTGCCCTCGGTACAGTCAAACGAATGGTGTTTCCATCGCGTATTACGATGTCGCGCTTCAGTACGTCCACCGCCTCATGATCAAACTCCTCGATGGGCTTGCCATTTATTTCGATCTTATCATCCTTAATCACAACGGTCAGCTTCACTTCCTTACTACCCTTGCCTTGCTTTTCAGATTTTTCCCCCTTCTCACCCTTATCTCCTTTACGCTTTATTATTATTTGGTCGTATTCACCCAAACCTCCTGACTGCTGCGCAGTGGCCGGCATAACTGCTGCCAGACCAAACCCTAACCCTAAGGATAAAATTCTAAATGCTTTCATGACATTATTCATTTACGGTGATTTTCGTAGATCAAATATAAGGGAAGTTTTTGATCTACGAAATCTTTCGGAAGTGTTAAATCACGCCGTCAAATCCCCTCCCGTCGGGCACCCGTCGGGTACCCGACGGGTAGGGACCGTTAAAAAACGGGTGGCACCCGGCCAATTTGGGCCGAAAAATGGGTATAATTGGGTGAATACACCCGAGATCTCGGAAACCGCCACCCGTCGGGTACCCGACGGGTGAAAATCAGAGCAGTGAACGGATGGCCTCGATGACGGTTTTCAGGTTGCTGGCGTCCTGGCCACCGGCGGTTGCCAGGTTTTTCTGTCCGCCGCCGCCGCCCTTGATCAGGGGAGCCACTTTCTCCTTGATCAGCTTGCCGGCATCCAGTCCGCGGGCCGCCACCACCGTATCAGCGATGCCAATGGCCACGGAGGGTTTGCCGCCGATATTGGCAGCAAGCACCACGAGGTAGTCGTTCAGGTTATTTTTCAGGTCGAAGCAAAGCTTTTTGAGCGCATCGGCATTGCCTACTTCCACGATGTCCCCGATAAAAGTGATGCCGTTCACGATTTCATCCTTTTTAAGCAGCTCGTTCCGGATACCGACCAGCGCACGGTTTTCCAGGCTCTCGAGCTGTTTCTTCAGTTGAGCATTTTCGGCGAGAGAGTTTTCAATCGCTTTAGACAGATCGCGGGGATTTTTAAAGGCCTGTTTAACCGCATCGAGCTGCGTCAGCTGATCTTGCAGCCAATTTTCAAAAGCGGCGCCGGCCACGGCTTCGATCCTACGAACACCTGCGCCAACGGCCGATTCCGATACGATCTTAAAGAAACCGATCTCGCCGGTAGCTTTCACGTGGGTACCACCGCAGAGCTCGATAGAGTAAGCGGGATCAATAATCACCACGCGCACCAGATCGGCGTATTTCTCCCCGAAAAGTGCCATCGCCCCCATGGCAATTGCCTCGTCCTTGGGCATTTCGCGAATCACCACCTCCCAGTTCTGGCGGATCTTTTCATTCACCATTGCCTCAATGCGACCGATCTCCTCGTCCGATACTTTCTCGAAATGAGAGAAGTCGAAACGGAGCGCACCGGCATTCACCAGCGATCCCTTTTGTGCCACATGTTTGCCCAGCACTTCCCGCAGGGCAGCGTGCAGCAGGTGAGTAGCTGAGTGATGCGCAGCAATATGCTGACGTTTGCCGGAATCCACGCGCGCGTTCACGGTAGCGGCCAGTTTCGAAGGCAGTTTTTCCGTCAGCTGAATAATAAGGTCGTTATCTTTTCTGGTATCAATTACTGCGATTTCTTCATCATCAAAAAACAGAGTTCCGGTATCACCCACCTGTCCGCCGCTCTCGGCGTAAAAAGGTGTGGTGCCCAATACCAACTGATAGGCTTCCTTACCCTTCGCTTTCACTTTGCGATAACGGATGAGCTGCGTTTCCGTTTGCAGCTGATTATAACCAACAAACACGGAACGCTGATCGTCCTGCACGCTCACCCAGTCTTCGGTATCAATTTCAGTAGCCGCGCGGCTCCGGTCCTTTTGTCCCTGCATTTCTTTTTTGAAACCGGCTTCATCCACCTGGAGATTATGCTCGGCAGCGATCAGGCTGGTGAGATCGAAGGGGAAACCATAGGTATCATACAGCTCGAAAGCAGCCGAACCATCAATAATGCGATTGGAGGAAGCGATGATATCATCCATTTTTTTCAGGCCCTTCTCGAGCGTGCGCAGGAATGCATCTTCCTCTTCCTTCACCACTTTCGTAACGAAATCAAGCTGCTGTTGCAATTCGGGGAAAACATTTTCAAACTGTTTTCCGATTACCGGCATCAGCTGAAATAAAAGCGGTTGTTTATAATCAAGATAAGAATAATAGTAGCGAACGGCTCTGCGCAGGATGCGTCGAATCACATAACCCGCACCAGTATTCGAAGGAAGCTGTCCGTCGGCAATAGTAAAGCCGATAGCGCGGATATGATCGGCCACCACGCGGAAGGCGATATCCTTGCGCGTATCACCCAACTCATATTTTTTGCCGGTGATCTGCTCGGTGGCAGCGATGGTTCCGGTGAAAACATCGGTATCATAGTTCGATTGCTTTCCCTGCAGTACGCGCACCAGGCGTTCAAAACCCATACCGGTATCCACATGGGTGGCAGGCAGTGGCTCAAGACTGCGATCTTTTTTCCGGTTGTATTGAATAAATACGTTGTTCCAGATTTCGATCACCTGGGGATGGTCTTTGTTAACGAGATCACGACCCGGCACCTGAGCACGCTCCTCATCGGGGCGGCAATCGACGTGGATTTCGCTGCAGGGGCCACAGGGACCAGTATCGCCCATCTCCCAGAAATTATCTTTTTTATTACCGTAAACGATATGGTCTTCAGCCACCAGTTCACGCCATTTAGCCAGGGCGATGGTGGATGCCGGCAGATTTTCAGCAGGATCGCCCTCGAAAACGGTCACATATAAGCGAGCTTTGGGGATCTTGTACACTTCAGTCAGCAATTCCCAGCTCCATTCAATCGCTTCTTTCTTGAAATAATCGCCGAAACTCCAGTTTCCCAGCATTTCGAACATGGTATGGTGATAGGTATCCACGCCCACTTCTTCCAAATCGTTGTGCTTACCGCTTACCCGCAGACATTTTTGCGTATCCGCCACACGTTTCCAGGGAGCCGGTTTATTGCCCAGAAAATAATCTTTGAACTGGTTCATCCCCGCATTTGTAAACATCAGAGTGGGATCATTTTTCACCACGATAGGCGCAGAGGGCACGATCGTATGTCCTTTCGAAGCAAAAAAATCGAGGAAAGCTTTTCTTATTTCAGCACTTGTAAGCATAATTCGGAATGATTCTTGAGCGTTTTTATTGCCATCGCCCGCTATATTTGTAAATAGCCGGTGAAGGTGGTGCAAAGCTAAGGAAATGGGCTGTGCAGGCATATATGAAAAAGATCAAATATTATTATAACCCTACAACCCTTCGATATGAGAAGCTGGAAACGCCGCTCCGGGTCAAATTGCTGCGTGCCCTGGGGTTCATTGCCGCGTCTCTGGTAACTGCACTCATCATCGTATCCATTGCCTTCCAATACCTTGATTCGCCCAAGGAAAAAATACTTCGTCAGAATTACGAGAGAGCCCGCGACAACTATGAACTGCTGAATATGCAGCTCGGAAAACTGCAGCAGCAGATGCGGGAACTCGAAACCCGCGATAATGAGATTTACCGGTCGATTTTCGAAGCCAGCCCCATTCCCGACAGCGCCCGGGAACGCGAAATGGAAAAAGCCAAGGAGATCCAGCTGGTTCAGGCCATGGACGCCGATGCACTTTATTCCGATATCGTTACCACCCTCAATAACCTGATCAAAAGGGCAGCCTTCCAGAAAAAATCCTACGACGAAATCGAGGGATTTATTAAGAACAAGGAGATTCTGCTCGCAGCCACCCCGGCCATTCAACCTGTCAGCAACTCCGATTTAAGAAGGATCGCTTCGGGCTTCGGCTACCGGATCGACCCGGTATATAAGACGGTGAAAATGCACGCGGGACTTGATTTTGCTGCTCCACAGGGCACCCCGATTTATGCCACGGCCAACGGAACCGTTAAGCTGGCGGGCAATACCGGAAACGGATACGGAAACCACGTAATCATCAACCACGGATACGGATACGAAACCCTTTATGGCCATATGTACCGTATCAAAGCCAAGGTGGGACAAAAAGTTAAGCGCGGCGAAATCATCGGCTATGTGGGAAGCACGGGGAAATCCACCGGTCCGCACCTTCATTATGAAGTGCATAAAAATTCCAAACGACTGGACCCCGTATATTTCTTTTATAATGATCTTACGCCCGAACAATACGACCGTCTGCTTAAAATGGCTGCTGCAAGCAACCAAAGTTTTGACTAAGCAGTAGTTTTTGCGGCACGACCATTGTATCTTTAATCATCGATGGCAAAGGTATTTCAACAGATCAGCATGGATTTTGGCTTCGATGAGCCGGCCAATCCACCTTCGAAAGAAAAGGAGGTGAGCAAGCCTGCGCACACAGTTGCTGCGCCGCCCGCTCCTGTTGAGCCATCCCCGGCCGAAATGCCCGCTTCCCCGCTTACTGCGCCCGCACCGGTGAAAGTGGATCTGGTTACCGAATCCACCACACTAACGATCCGCCGCAAACCGGGTCGTAAGCAAAAGGAAAAGGTCTGGAAATCGGCCACCCCCGGTAAACGAGGAAGAAAATCGCTCAAGGAAATCGCAGCAGAGGCCGATCTGATTGAGATACCGCCGGATGAGGAACTGTTCAGCAAACAATACTACAGTATTGGCGATGTTGCCAATATGTTCCGCATGAACCCTTCATTGATCCGCACCTGGAGCAATGAGTTTGAGTCCATGCTCAAGCCCCGGAAGAACCGCAAGGGCGATCGCTTTTATCGTCCCGAAGATGTAAAATTTCTGCATCTGATCTATCACCTGGTTCGGGTAAGAAAATTTACCCTCGAGGGAGCCAAGGAACACCTGAAGGGACAAAAGAAAAAAATGGAAACCCAGTTCCAGGTAATCCAGAAACTGCAGCAGATCAAAGCTTTTCTGCTCGAGCTTAAAGCCAATCTCTGATAAGCAGGTACAATCTGAATGGCGAGGGATTATTAATTGCGCGTGGTAACAAGTACCTCTTTCTGCTCGCCTGCCAGTTCCACATCCAGCGACTCCAGCAAACGAAGGATCTCAAAGTTAATAGTCTGTTTCAGTTCATTGAATTCGGCCTGGGGAATCATGCTTGTATAGTATTCGATATGCACCAGGAAGGCATTGGCCGTGATATCACTCAGAAAACAGGTGTAGTTTTCAATAGCAGGATGCGTCAGGATTTTTTTCACCCCGGCCACCACATAATCCAGTTTCATCGCAGATGTACGCAACGATATTTCCAGCTTCAGATCTGCCCTACGCTGCGAACGCAAACTGAGATTATCCATGATGCTGTCCACCATCTGTTTATTCGGCACACTCACATAGGTTTTCTGATCCGTGCGTAAGCGCGTACTGCGCAATCCGATTCGTTCAATGGTGCCCGTTATCTGGTGCACTTTAACGGTATCGCCTACGTGAAAAGGTTTGTCGAAGAAAATAATAAATGAAGCGATAAGGTTCTCCAGGCTTTCCCGTGCCGCAAGGGCGAGGGCACCCGCAACGATGGAAAGTCCGGCAAGATAGGTTGTGATATCCTTATTAAACGAAAACCGGATCACCAGCAAAATACCAATGATAACCAGCAGGGCTTTGAAAAAATCCTTGAAGAAAACCACCATCTGGTTATCGGCCATATCAGCCGTGAGATTGGCTTTGTTCTCCATCACCAGCGCAATAAAATCGATGATACGACGCAGGAGCCAGATGACTGTGATTACCCATAAACCCCGCGCCAGGCTGGTAATGATATCACGGATTTCAAGCTTGAAGATTCTAAAGTTCAGCACCTCCGGAAAATGCAACATATCCAGCGCCGTCATCGTAATCGAAATCAAAAGAAAAAACTGCATGGGCCGGAATACCAGTTCCACAAAACGGTATTGGTCGATTTTCCATGAATGTCTTTTGATGATGCGATAAATAATTCGGGAGAATACGCGGGAAATAAAACGCTTGAACATAACGGCAATCAGGATAGTGCCAAAACAAAGCAGATAGCTTCGAATTGTATTTTCCAGGAAAACGTAGTCAAGCAGGTCATTCATAGCCGCCCGTGATTTATAAACTGTATATATGCAATTTACCTTCTTTCAATACGTAAAGAAAGTCCATCGAAACCTGCACTTTATCGGCCCCTTCCAGAATCTGGGGCACAACCTGCTCTTTCAGCTCCAGCGTGCCCGGCACATAGCGCAGCAGCGTGGATCCCTTTCTGCCCAGCACACGATTGCCGATCACCTGCAAATCCATCCAGTCGAGCAGCGCCACTTTATTCTTCAGCGTTCCAAAATAGTCCAGTACAAACAATCCTTTTGCCTGATCGTAGAGATACACCAGACGGTCGGCGTCCGTGATAAAATCCGGCGAAGGGGCATCATCAAAGATGACCCTGAAATCAACGGTTTCGCCTAACAGATTACCGCCGTCGTCGAGGCGTTTCAGCTTTCCCTCCAGTTCATCGTATACCCACACGCCGTTATCAAAAGACTGCGCGATTGCCTTTGCCTGAAAGATCTGTTTCTTACGCAGATCGATGGTCAGACGGTTGTTCAAAAACCGGTCCAATACCACGATGGTGCCAAAATCTTTATAAAATAATAAAACTTTAAGGGGATTGGAAACATCCATTGAATAGAGTTTCCCGAAACGACGCACATCATTGAACACACCCACCGAATCACCATTGGGTGCCAGTTTTTTCAGGCGGCCGGAGCTCTCTAACAGATATATATAACCGAGATTATCCACTTCAAAACCGGAAAGCTTTTCTCCGATTACGGCTTTAAGCTGAATACTGTCGGAAAGACAACTGCCGATGGCATTGGTAGCGCTGCCTGCACTGAGGTTCAGCGTCATCAACAATCCTATCGCCATTAAAATTTGCCTCATGGTTTATAGTATTCTAAACGTAGTTCCGAGCCATCAAAAACAGCATAGGTATCGTAGCGCAGCCAGTCGCCCAGGTTCACATAGCGGCTTTCCTCATTCAACCTGAAATCAATGGGCAGGTGCCGGTGACCAAAAATAAAATAATCAATTTTCTCCGACTTCAGCACTTCGCGGCAATACTGGATCAGCCATTCATTGTCTTCGCCCAGGAAAACCTCGTCAGACTGTCCGGTTGCGGCACGGCTGCGCCGACTCATATAGTTCGCGATACCAATGCCCAGTCGGGGATGCATCGCTCCGAACAGCCACTGGCAAAAGCGGTTGCGGAATATTTTTTTGATGAACTTATAGCCATGATCTCCGGGCCCCAGGCCGTCACCATGCCCGATCAGGAACTGTTTTCCGTTGAATACGAAACGCTTTTCTTCTTTATAAACGGGGATATTGAGTTCTTCTTCAAAATAGCCGTCCATCCACATATCGTGGTTGCCCACAAAAAAATGTACAGGGATCCCCTTGTCTGTGAGTGCAGCCAGCTTACCCAATAAGCGCACATAGCCACGGGGCACCACATTTTTGTATTCGTACCAGAAATCAAACAGATCTCCTACAATAAACAGCATGCCCAGCTCCGGTTCGATCTGATCCAGAAACCGAACGATCTTTTTCTCCCTTTGCAGACTTGTTGCATGATCAGGTGCACCCAGATGAAAATCCGAGATAAAATAAATTTTCTTTCCTGCTTCGAGTTGCATGGTCGCAAATATACTATTATCCCCGTGGGGCATTAACCGCGGAGTCGATGGTATTGAAGAAAATCACCGCTCAGAATCTCGGGATAGCCGGCGGTATCGCCATTGTACCAGTAGACCCAGGCTTTATCTGTTGTACCTTCGGGCAATTCCACCGGAGCTTCCGATCGGTTATACAAGGGGGTTTCACCTTCTTCGGGGAACAATCCCTCGTAGTCATCGAGTTGCGCGATGGCCCAGTTCCATTCGGCATCGGCTTTCAGGCGATAGAGTTCGCCCCTGATGGCATATCCGGATTCAGCCGGAATCGCTGCAGGGTATTCGCCCAGGTCGAACAATCTTCCCTTTACCGTAGCCTCGGATACATACTCAAAATTCTCGCTGATATAAGTAAAAGCGGGATGCTGGAAGCCTTTGCGCAGGGTACCATAGACAAACAATAGCATGGGAAAAAGTTTAGGATTGATCTACCAGGAAAAGATACACTTCTTTTGGTCCGTGTACCCCAACCACCAATGTTTTTTCTATATCGGCCGTGCGGCTCGGACCACTGGCGAAACTGATGAAGGAGGGCAGTTTGTTTCCATATTTCTCTTTGAGCAGTTTGAGTCCGTCCCTGATATCATACACCAGCTGATTGGTGGTGGCCACACAAATATGAACCGGTGCATACACGCTGGTAGTGCGTCCGCTATCCTGTCCGCTGCTCAATACAATGCTGCCCGTGCGGGCAATCAGGCATTCGCAGCCCGTAATGGCCACATCGCAATGCCTGAGGGATTCCTTTCCCGTATCGTCGAGGATCCGCGCGCGAAGCGGGCCTTCATTAAAGCGGGCCAGTAAATGCTGATCGCGGCAATAAATTTTGGTAAAGCCCTGTTGGAGGGCCAGTTCTTCGAGCCGGATCTGCAGTTCCTGCTGATCGAGACAAAACACGAATTTTCCCTGCAGGCGCGAAAACTGTTCGGCGAACAACATATCCAGCTCCTCGGGAGCAGGCTGAAAAACCGACTGGTTTCCCTCGCTGGAAGGAAATGGAAGAGGCGTTGATTCACTCAACGCCTTCCGTATTTTTTTTAAGATTGCTTCTTTTGGAGTGGCTGCTTTCATGGTATCATGCAATGCTCGGCGTCTCATCCACCTCGATGGTTTTTTTCTCACCATAAGGTCTTTTACCAATCAGTTGTTCCACATCGCTCTGGAACAGCACTTCTTTTTCCAGCAATTTTTCCGCCAGAATTTCCACCTGTTGTTTCTTTTCGGTCAGCAGCTGCTTGGTGCGATCGTATGCCGCGTCAATCAGCTTGCGCACTTCCTCGTCAATGATTTTGGAAGTTTCTTCCGAATAAGGTTTGGTGAAGGAATTTTCATTTTGCGGATCATAGAAACTCACATTTCCAACCTTATCATTCATACCGTAAACGGTAACCATGGCATAGGCCATACGGGTGATTTGCTGCAGGTCGTTTTGCGCACCGGTGGAAATCTTTCCGAAGAAGATATCCTCGGCTGCACGTCCGCCAAGCGTCATACAAATCTGATCGAGTAACTGGTCGGTATTATAGAGATATTGTTCCTTGGGTGTGTATTGCGCATAACCCAGGGCGGCAGTACCTCTCGGCACGATGGTCACTTTCAGCAGCGGATAAGCATGTTCGAGATACCATCCGCAAATGGCATGACCAGCTTCGTGATAGGCAATGATTCTTTTCTCATCCGGAGAGATGATCTTATTCTTTTTCTCCAGGCCGCCGATTACGCGATCAACCGCATCCTGAAAATCGCCCATATCCACGGCTTCCTTGCCTTTACGGGCAGCAATCAGCGCCGCTTCATTACAGATATTGGCGATATCGGCACCGGCAAATCCCGGAGTCTGTTCCGCCAGTTTATGAATATCCACCTGTTCCGACACCTTGATCGGTTTCAGATGAACCTTAAAGATGGCTTCTCTTCCTTTTACATCGGGTTTGTCGATGGTGATCTGACGGTCGAAACGTCCGGGACGCAGCAGGGCGGTATCCAGTACATCGGGACGGTTGGTAGCCGCCAGCACGATGATTCCGCTTTCGCCACTGAAGCCATCCATTTCCACCAGCAACTGGTTCAGGGTGCTTTCCCTTTCGTCGTTGCTCATGATGGCGTTTTTACCACGGGCACGTCCGATGGCATCGATCTCATCGATAAATA
>DATCJQ010000104.1:0-5048 GCA_036562745.1 Flavihumibacter sp. | reverse complement strand
CTCACTGCCTGATCGCATCCACCACGGTCTTATCCAACGGCGATATACCCGGAGCAAAATAATGCGTCAGTTCGCCGCGCTCATTCAGCAGATATTTGGAGAAATTCCATTCCGGCACCTGCCTGCACCATCCGTTTTCTTCCGGCGATGACAACCAGGCATAAACGGGATGTTGTTCCTCGCCGGGAACCACCCGCGATTTCTTTACCAGCGGAAAACTCACGCCGTAATTCACCTTGCAGAATTCCGCGATTTCTTCATCGGAACCGGGCTCCTGCTCTTTGAAATCATTGGAAGGAAAACCAATAATCTCAAGTTGGGGATTGAACTGTTCATATAAAGACTGCAGGGCTTCATACTGTGGCGTATAACCGCAGTTGGATGCCGTGTTTACAATCAGCAGTTTTTTCCCTTTATACGATTCGAGTTTGATTTCCTTACCCGAATTAAGTTGAACGATGAGGTCGAAAATGGAATGGATAGGTTTTGCAGCATTATAGTTTGCCATCGTCTTTGATTTAAAACCCAGCCGGCTGCCAACTTTAATCAGCACCGGATAGATCAGTTTCATAATTTTTTGTCTGCCAGTCATCAGTATTGCTTAACCAATAATTTTCTTAAACAGATTCAGTTTACCACTCAGAGGCGGATATTTCATCAGGGGATCGAACCAGGTGGGCGTTTTCAAAACAGACTTGTAATGGGTGAAGCGATCAAAGCTGTGTTTGCCATGCGCCGCACCGATTCCACTATTGCCTCTTCCCCCAAACGGTAAAGCCGGATTGGTGAATTGCCAGGTTACATTGTTAACACATCCGGTACCTGCCGGAACAGTCCGGATCCAGTCCTCCTCTTTTTGCTTATTGCCGGTAAATACATAAAAAGCCAGGGGATTGGGGTGCCGTTGTATCACCGACAAAGCTTCCTCTTTGGTACGAAAACTGATCACCGGTAAAATCGGTCCGAAAATCTCCTCCTCCATTATCCTGCTATCAAGATCCTTAATGGCAACCAGGGTGGGTTCGATAAAAAGATCTGCTTCATTGGTATGCCCCCCGTAGATGATCTCCTCGTAGTGAAGATACCCTTTCAGGCGCAGAAACTGATTGCGATTGATGATACGGCAATACTCCTTGGACAGATCCGCTTTTTCTCCATAGAAAGATTTGATGCAGGCAATAATTTCTTGCACCATTTCTTCCCGCTTCGACTGATGCACCAGGAGATAATCGGGTGCAATGCATATTTGTCCCGCATTGGAAAATTTTCCCAGCGTAATTCGCCGCGCAGCCACCTTACAGTTGGCATCTTCTTCCACCACACAGGGACTTTTGCCACCGAGTTCCAGGGTAACCGGAATCAGTTGACGGGCTGCCATTTCATAGATTTTTTTTCCAACCAGGGTGCCGCCTGTAAAGAATACATGATCAAAACGGAATCCGTTCATAAGTGCCGGAACCACTTCAGCGCCATTCCCTTTCACATAAAGGATATCCTTCTGATCCGGAATGGAGTCAATAATATCTCCTATTACCTGCTCGGTTGCCGGCGCGTTTTCACTCGGCTTGATCACCACTTTATTTCCCGCTGCTATAGCACCCACCATGGGAGCCATCAGTAACATAAAAGGATAATTCCAGGGTGCAATAATCAATACCACCCCCAGCGGTTCGGGGTAGAGATAACTGGAGGAAGGGAAATTCAGCAGATTGGTGGACACTCTTTTCGGCCGCATCCATTTTTCCAGTTTTCGGATAGCCTGATCAATTTCTGCAATGGTCATTCCGATTTCGGTTACCCACGCTTCCTCGCGTCCTTTCCGAAGGTCCTGATAGAGTGCTTTAAACAATGCTTCCTCGTGGTTCAGGATGGCAGTTTTGATTTTTTTAAGCAGGTCAATTCGCTGTTCAGAGGTAGTAAAAGGTCCCGAAAGCATGCCGGCTTTCATGGTACCTAACTGATCAAAAATCTGGTGCTGGATCATAGTAACAAAATACAACATTCATCACGAAAGATGGTTTTTGATCTGTACCGGAAAACGCTACCTTCATAGAATGTTTTCCGATGAAGATTTTATGAAACAAGCCCTGGTGCAGGCGCGGATGGCATACGATGCCGGGGAGGTTCCGGTGGGTGCCGTTGTGGTACTGAATAATAAAATCATCGCCCGTGGATATAACCAGGTGGAGCAACTCAACGACCCCACGGCCCATGCTGAAATGATTGCTCTTACGTCGGCATTCGGATTGCTGGGATCCAAATACCTGCCCGAAGCCAGTTTATACGTTACGGTTGAACCCTGCCTGATGTGTGCGGGCGCGATCTACTGGAGCAAGTTGGGAAAAATCGTATGGGGTGCGTCCGATGAGAAAAACGGGTTCGCCCGGGTTACCAACCAGAACTCACCCTTTCATCCCAAAGCCATCGTAAGACAGGGTGTGCTGGCTGAGGAAGCAGCCAACCTGATGAAGGCGTTTTTCCGTGAACGCCGGTAGGGCAAACCTATGGTTCGGCAGCCATTTTCCCATTTAACAAATCGTTGTTAATCCCGATTCAGCTTTCAGGGTCTATAGGGTATAAAACTCAAGGCCATGAAAAGATTACTACTCCTCGTATTGCCATTGCTGCTGGTGCTTGGCTCCTGTACCCGGACCTACGAACGGCCCTATCCTCCGGTGGATGAATCCTACTGGCTAAAGAAAGAACGGGGGGTGGTGGTTTATACCGGTTTCAACTGTAATCTCTTTGTGGTGGAAACCCGGTTTGGCTATACCGTTGTTCAGAACTGGGGCAGTTTTACCCCCTTCCGCGGGGCCGTATTGTATGGCGATTTCAGTCGCTATGGAAGCCAGGCTTATTATAACCGCTCTGAAGGTTTGGTAGACCAGGGCATCGTGCTGGATTACTGGCTCACCTATTGGCAGGCCCTTGATATGGTGGACTATGAATGCCGGCCGATTTAACATCGAAGCCATGCCTTAAACTGTTTTTTCAGAACTGTTGATATACAAAGCTGCCTCTCCGGAGGTGGCTTTTTTAATGGAGTTACCCAACCATTTTGCCGTCAATCTGTTAAGAAAGCAGGTTTTGCGCTCTGGAGCGCAGCCACTAAATTTGTTATTCCTTTCCGTATCAATCTATTATTAATCATTATAAATATCCATTCTATGGCATTTACATTACCTGCTCTACCGTATGCACACGATGCACTGGAGCCCCATATCGACACGCAAACTATGCAAATCCATCACGGTAAGCACCACCAGGCCTATGTAGATAACCTGAACAAAGCTATTGCCGGTACTCCCAACGAAAATAAAAGTCTCGAAGAACTGGTTGCTGCAGCCGGATCCATTTCACCTGCCGTTCGCAACAACGGTGGCGGTCACTGGAACCATACATTCTTCTGGGAAAGCCTGGCTCCTAACGCTGGCGGACAACCGAGCGGTGAACTGGCGGATGCCATCAATGCGGCATTCGGTTCATTCGATGCATTCAAGGAAAAATTTGCAGCTGCCGGTATGACCCGTTTTGGTAGCGGTTGGGCATGGTTGATAGTTAAAGACGGCAAACTGGAAGTGAGTTCTACTCCCAACCAGGATAACCCCCTGATGGATGTTGCTGAAGTAAAAGGCACTCCGCTGCTGGGTGTGGATGTTTGGGAACACGCTTATTACCTCAAATATCAGAACAGAAGAGCCGATTACCTGGCTGCCTTCTGGAATGTAGTTAACTGGGCAAAAGTGTCTGAACGCTACGCCGCCGCAAAATAATCGCAGGATTTTTAACCCGAAGATCCCGCCCCGTGCGGGATCTTTCCTTTAAACGATATCATGAAAAAAATCATTCTTGGCAGCATGGTGCTGCTCGCAATGGCTTCCTGTTCCACACCTCCCCAGAAAAAAGTGGTGGTGATGGCCAGCGGAAAATTTACAGTTAGCCAAACCGGTGATGCCATTAAGTTTGAGCCGGGCACTCAGCACAATGAACAAGTGATCACCCTCAAGGGCGATAAAATTACCCTGGATGACGGCAGCGGTTCCAAAGAACTGCTGGTTGCCGAGCCGGGTGTGTATCTGCTCAACCTGAAAAATGATACCCTCATCGGTTCGCTCCAGGTATTTGGTGATGCCAGCACCCGCGAAAGCCGCATCACGCAGGATGTACTGATGGAACGC
Source organism: Flavihumibacter sp. (assembly GCA_036562745.1). Taxonomy (GTDB): domain Bacteria; phylum Bacteroidota; class Bacteroidia; order Chitinophagales; family Chitinophagaceae; genus Flavihumibacter. The sequence continues at coordinate 870 of DATCJQ010000104.1, read as the reverse complement.
ATGGATAGTCTGCAACAGCTGATGCTGGGACAAAACCTAAGTCCGGAAAAGAAAAATCATTTCCTGGCTCCGCGCGATTTCAAGAAGATTACCAGTGAAGATGATGCGATTGTGGTGGGACCTTTCCGCGGCATTCCGGCTTCCCTTACTCCGGATAAAAACGGACGAGTACCCGAAGTATACAAATTCATCACAAATAAGGACGCCCGCGCCACGCTGGACCGTCTGAACAATATGCTGAAGGAGCAATAATCCTCAAAAATACGCAGGACAGATTCTGATCTGGTCCTAAGGCACAGGATCATACCCGCTGCCGCCCCAGGGGTGACAGCGGGTAATTCTTTTTATGGTGAGCCATAATCCTTTAATCGGTCCGTGTTTACGGAATGCCTCCAGTCCATATTGCGAGCAGGTGGGAGTAAACCGGCATTTGGGACCCAATAACGGCGATATCAGCCACTGATACAATTTGATCAGGGCGATAAAGGGGAAGCTCAGAATCTTTTTAAGGGTGTTCATAATTTGTCGGTGCGGAGGCGCATTTTCTGATCAGCTTTTGAAAAGCAGTTTGCACCAGCTCTCTGCACTGATCAAAACCGGCCTTTTCCTTACCGGTATACAAGATAAACAAATCCAGTCCCGCTCCGGTTCTCTCCAGGCAGTCCTGCAGTGGTTTTTTTTCCAATCGCACCGATTCGCGAAGCAGTCTTTTCATCCGGTTACGATCAACGGCCTTTTTGAAATAACGTTTGCTCACCCCCACCCCAATTTGCAGGGGATTTAACGCCGATGCCGGCTTGGTTGACGGCTGGTACACCACCCGAATCAGGCCCAGCGAAAATTTCTGGCCCTTGCTGAACAGGGCATCAA
>DATCJQ010000095.1:0-5046 GCA_036562745.1 Flavihumibacter sp. | reverse complement strand
CCCGAAGCAGGCGCGCCTGTGTTCCCAAGGGCATTTCACCAATTTCATCGAGGAAGATGGTGCCACCGTTTACGGTTTCGAAATAGCCCTTGCGACTGTCCACCGCCCCCGTGAAAGCGCCTTTCTCGTGTCCGAATAATTCGGAATCGATGGTGCCCTCGGGAATGGCGCCACAGTTTACCGCAATAAAGGGATTATGTTTTCGTGCCGAAAGGGCATGAATGATTTGCGAAAATGCTTCCTTACCGACTCCGCTTTCTCCAACGATCAGCACGCTGAGGTCGGTATTGGCTACCTGTGCAGCCACGTTCAGGGCATGGTTCAATGCCGGAGCGTTCCCAATAATGCCGAATCTGTTTTTAATGCTTTGAATGTCCATGGTGAAAGTCAAAAGTCAAAAAGTCAACAATCATTGTTCCTCTTAAGCCTCCGTGCTGATCTTACCAATCAGTGTGGCCTGGGTGCAGTCCGTAACAGTAACCATTACGTAGTCGCCTTTGTTCAGCCACTCGGGCCTGGGAAATACGATCACCTTATTCTGGCTGTTGCGGCCCATCCATTCAGCCGGATTCCGTTTACTCGGACCTTCCACCAGCACTTCAAATGTTTTGCCCAGATCGCGCTGGTTGCTTTCATAGCTCAGGCGGCCCTGCAGCGCAACGATTTCAGACAGCCGTCTTTTTTTTACGTCCATGGGTACATCATCTTCATATCGTCTCGCAGCCAGTGAGCCCGGTCGCTCGCTATAAATAAACATGTAGCTGAGATCGTACCTGCTGTGTTCCATAATGGAAAGTGTATCCTGATGTTCTTCCTCGGTTTCCGTACAGAAGCCGGCGATGATATCGGAGGAGATGGCACAGTCGGGCATGATTTCGCGGATGCGATCCACTTTGGCCATATACCATTCCCTGGTATAGGTACGGTTCATCAGTTGCAGGATGCGCGTGTTGCCGCTTTGTACCGGCAGGTGGATATACTTGCAGATATTATCGTATTGAGCCATGGTGTGCAGCACCTCATCCGTGATATCCTTGGGGTGGGAGGTGGAGAATCGCACCCGCAGTTTGGGATGGATTTCCGCCACTTTGGCCAGCAGTTTCGCAAAGGTCACGGTTTCGCCCGCGGCCTCGTCGTGATAATAATAGGAATCGACGTTTTGTCCCAGCAGGGTCACTTCCTTATATCCTTCGTTCCAGAGGGCGGTACATTCGGCCACGATGCTGGCGGCATCCCGACTTCTTTCGCGTCCGCGGGTAAAGGGCACCACGCAGAAGGAACACATATTATTACACCCGCGCATGATGCTCACAAAGGCGGTCACGCCGTTGGAATCCAGTCGAACCGGGGCGATATCGGCATAGGTTTCCTCGCGGCTCAGCAGCACATTCACGGCTTTCTGGCCGGTTTCCGCTTCCTCAATCAGGGCGGGCAGCGAACGGTAGGCATCGGGACCCACCACAATATCCACCAGCTTCTCCTCCTCCAGGAATTTGGCCTTGAGACGCTCGGCCATGCAACCCAGTACCCCGATCAGCAAACCGGGATTGGATTTCTTCACCTTTTTAAAATCAGTGAGTCGTTTGCGAACCGTCTGCTCGGCTTTTTCCCGGATCGAACAGGTATTTATAAAGATAAGATCGGCCGCTTCCACATTCCGCGTAGCGCCAAAACCCTGCTCTTTGAGTATGGAAGCCACGATCTCGCTGTCGGCGAAATTCATCTGGCAGCCATAACTCTCAATGTAGAAATGCTTTTTATATTGATTCTGATCTTCGGCAGCGGGAGCATACGCTTCTCCCTGCCTGGCTTCATCCTGTATTTTATGCGTCGAAAGCTCCAACATCCATTTCAGTTTAAGGGAGCAAATTTAACGAAAAACGCAGTATTGTGCCAAATTGACAGGTGTTAAAAACCGTCTTTTGCGCCCGCGGCTTCGGAATAATTACCAAATCGGTTTGCCCTGGTAATAATCCAGTACCCGGGTGCGGAATACGTATTCGTATTTGGCCACGATCAGATTGATATTGGCCCGGTCGAGATTGTTTTTGGCGGTCAGGTATTCCACTGAATTCAGCACTCCCTCGTTAAAGCGGGCTTCGGCCGTGCGGAAGGATTCCTGAAAAGCCTCCACCTGCTGCAACAGGGTTTTGTACCGGTTATAAGTGGCCTTCATGTTGAGGAAAGCCTGCTCCACCTGCTGCTGAAGGCGGATCCGGGTGGTTTTCTCCACCAGTTCCGCAGACTGCAACTCGATTTTGGCGCGGTTTACCCGGTTGCGGTTCTGCAGAGAATTCACCAGGGGGATGCGGAGACCCAGGTTTATATTGGTACTGTAGTTGTTTTTGAACTGATCGCCATAGGTGATCTTTTTCATATCGAATTCGTCGCGTATGGTAAAAACCGGACTCTCGGCACCGTTGATACGCACGAATTCATTGGTTTGCGCTTCCACAGTACGGAGATAGGCAGCGGTTCGCGCGGCAGAGGAATAATTCGTATACAGGCCACCGTTCAAACTCAGCGTAGGCCAAAGCAAACTGCGGGAGGCTTTCACGCTTTTCTCCGCACTCTCGGTCCGTAAACCGGCCGCTTTCACCACCGCCAGCTGATTCAGGGCGGTTTGGTAAATGCTTGCGGCATCGCCCTCGTAAGTCTGCAGAAAGTCTTCCGGACGAACCGGCTCCAGTTCCAGAGTCGGATCGTAGGGGATATTCATCAGCTGACAGAGTGCAAGCAGGGCAGCATCATACTGGTTGCGGGTGGTCACTTCGTTGATTTCATCATTGGCCAGCTGTCCCTTCAGGTCATAATATTGCCCCGGTGGTACTTCCCCCTCTTCATGCAGAATGGCTAAACGTTCCACCTGTTTGCGGCTCAAATTGGCCTGGATGCGGATCTGTTCCAGCAGATCGGCAGTACTTAATACCTGCAGATAGGCGGTCATGATATTCAGACTCAGATTGTCCTTTGCCTGCTGGATTTCTTCCCTGCCGGCAGCCAGTGCCAGTCGCTGTGCCTGAATATTGTTTTGTGTGGCCATTCCGCTGAACAATACCACCCCTCCGTTCAGGCCGTAGTTGGCATAGTCGATTTTCTGGTTCAGATAACTGTTGGTGAAGGGGTCGATACTTCGACCCTGGTTACTGCCATGCTCAATGGATCCGTTGATGGCAGGCAGCATGTTCTGCCGGGCCTGACGGTAATCAATAGCCGAACTCGCGGCTTTCAGTTCTGCCTGTTTCAGATCCAGATTATTTTCAAAAGCGATATCAAGACATTGCTTCAGCGAAAGAATTTTGGAACTTTCCGTCTGCGCAAACAATGAGGCCCCTGCCATTAACAGGAAAGCCGGTAACAATATTGATTTTATGGTTTTGCCACTGAGGGATACAAATTGCTGCTTCTTCATGGTAAGTTCACTTAACGATGGTGGTCAATTCTCCCGTCCAGTAAATGGATAATCCGGTTGCCGTAGGAGGCATTCTTTTCGGAATGGGTTACCTGCACGATGGTTACGCCATCTTCCTGATTCAGTTTGGTGAAAATCTCCATGATTTCCTCGCCCTGTTTACTGTTCAGGTTACCGGTCGGTTCATCGGCCAGAATGAGTTTGGGTTTAGCGATTAATGCGCGGGCAATGCCCACCAGTTGCTGCTGTCCGCCCGATAGTTGCGAGGGGAAAAGCTCCTTCTTGCCCACAATCTGGAAACGGTCGAGCATGTCTGCCACCAGCGCTTTCCGATCGGCCGATTTGGTATCCTGATAGAGCAGGGGCGTTTCGATATTTTCATACACGGTCAGCTCATCAATCAGGTGATAAGCCTGAAATACAAATCCGATATGTTGTTTGTAAAGTTGGGAACGCTGTTTCTCCTTAAGGGTATGCACAGGCTGATCCAGGAAATTATAACTGCCCTCATCCGCGGTGTCGAGCATGCCAATCACGTTCAGTAAAGTGGTCTTGCCAGAGCCGGAGGGACCCATAATCGATACAAATTCTCCCTCGGCGATATGCAGGTTGATATCCTTCAATAAAAATATCCGGTTATTACCCTGGTTTACCCATTTCGAAATATGCTCCAGCTTAATCATATAGTTGAATCGGTTGTTCCTCAATGGCTGAAAGAAATAATGTGCCAATCTGGTAAATAAATGAATATCAGTTAGTTGAGTTTGTGTTCCGGGCTTTCACTGTTCGGAAATGATACAGTAATTGTTCGGTTGTGAATCCCTGTGCACGATGATCTCTGTCGGAATCAGGCAGGTTTTATGCAATTCCGGAACCTATTCCGATTGGAGGGAACGGGCCGGACTCACCAGGCTCTGCCGGTAGCTGATCAGGGTAATCAGTATAGAGGTAAGCAGGCAAAGGGCCAGCATGCTCAGTATAAAGGGCATCGGGGTGAGCTCGATGCGGTAGGCATATTCGTTTAGCCATCGCCGTGAGAGATACCAGGCTATCGGACAGGCAAATGCAGTGCTAACCAGGGCCAGTCCGAGGAATTCCTTCAGGAAGAGCCGTATGATCTGAACGGGGGATGCGCCTAATACCTTGCGCACGCCAATCTCCTTAATTCGTTTTTGCAGGCTGATGGATACCAGTCCGGTTACCCCCAGTAAAACCAGGATCAGCGACAATGCGAGCGCGGTATAACCTGCTTTTTTGAGCTGGAGCTCGGTTTTATAAAGGTTTTCGATGGAGCTGTCGAGGAATTCGTACTCAAAGGGTGCACCGGGAAGCCGTTCGCGCCAGGTCCTTTCCAGGGCGGCAAGGTTTCCGGAAACGGAACCAGAGCTCAGTTTAATGCTCAGATACCGATATACCCTGGTGGTAGAAACCGGCACATAGGTTTGCGGCTGGATGGCGTCCTGCATGGAACCGAGGGGATAGTCCTGCACCACACCCGAAATGGTGAAGGGCTCGGGCCAGTCGGCGATACGAACCAGTTGTCCGATGGCTTCATCGGGATGGGCCCACCCGAGCGCCCTTGCCTGTTGCTGATTGATTACCAGTTTATCCGGGCCGCCGCTCAGTGAGGGTGC
>DATCJQ010000089.1:0-5127 GCA_036562745.1 Flavihumibacter sp. | reverse complement strand
CAGTATCGCGATATCAGCAAGCATGTAATTCATGCCCTGGTAGCCACGGAAGATGAACGTTTCTATGATCACTCCGGCATCGACGGACGTTCCGTAATGCGGGCGGTGGTATTTCTCGGTCGGGAAGGCGGTGGTTCCACCATCACCCAGCAGCTGGCGCTGAACATGTTTGCCGAGCGTTCGCGGAATCCGATTGCGCGGGTGTTACAGAAACTGAAAGAATGGATTATCGCCATCAAACTGGAAAGAAATTTTACCAAGCAGGAAATTCTCACCCTTTATCTGAATACCGTTCCGTTTGGCGAAAACGTATATGGTATCAGGAATGCCTCCCTCACCTTTTTCCAGAAGGAACCCGACCGGCTGGCGCCCGAAGAAGCTGCCGTACTGGTGGGACTGCTTAAAGGAAACACGCTTTATAACCCGCGCAGAAACCCCAAAGCTGCCGTTAGTCGGCGTAATGTGGTACTCGATCAGATGGTCAAGAACGGCTATCTCGACGCAGAAGAAGGCAAAAAACTGAAGGCCAAAGCCATCGCCCTGAATTATCGCAAGCAGGACGAAAATGCGGGACTGGCACCTTATTTCCGTGAAGTGCTGCGCGAGGATATCAAGAAATGGTGTAAGGAGAACAAGAATCCCGCTACCGGAGATCCCTATGATATTTACAAGGATGGATTGCGTATCTATACCACCATCAACCCGCGTATGCAGATCTATGCCGAGGAAGCGGTAGCCAAACATATGCCGGTGTTGCAGAAAGCCATGAATGCTCAGTCCTCCATCAAGAAAGGCAAGGTTTGGGAAGGTCGCAATAGTGTGCTGGAAGCAGCCATGAAAGCCAGTGATCGCTGGAAAAACCTGAAAGAAGAAGGATTGTCGGAGGAAGAAATCCGCAAGAGCTTCAAAACCTCCACCCCGATGAAGGTATTCGCCTGGAATTCGCGCCGCGAGATGGATACCATTATGACGCCGCTGGATTCGATCAAATACCATCGCCAGATGTTGCAGACATCCTTTATGGTGATGGACCCGATTACGGGTGAAGTGAAAGCCTGGGTGGGTGGTATCGATTTCAAGACCTATAAATTCGATCACGTAAATATCAATACCAAGCGCCAGGTGGGTTCAAGCATCAAACCCTTCCTTTACTGCCAGGCGATTGAGGAAGCCGGATTCACACCCGAAACGCCGGTTGAAAACGTGGTACAGGACTTCCCGGGATTCGGACTGGTGCCGGCCAAGGGGGAATGCAGGGGTAACACCGTTTCCATGGCCACTGCCCTCACCTATTCCTACAATTGTGCTACGGCATATATCATGAAGCAGATCGGCCCGCAGCGTTTTGTTGATTTCCTGCACAATATCAACATCAAGAGCAAAATTGATGCGTATCCATCTATCTGTTTGGGTGCGGTGGATCTCTCGATGTACGAAATGCTCTATGGCTATACCATGTTTGCGAACAACGGATTCAGCACGCAGCCGATTTATATCACCAGAATCGAAGACCGTAACGGAAACGTACTGGCCAGCTTCCAGACCCGAATGAACCAGGTGATCAGTGAAGCAGCGGCTTATACTACTACCAAAATGTTGGGCGGACCCGTGGAAATTGGTACGGCAGCCGGACTGCGTGCCCGTTTGGGTGCTGCTGAAATGGCTGGTAAGACCGGAACCACCAACGACAATGCCGATGCCTGGTTTATCGGATTCACACCGCAATTGATGGCCGGTGCCTGGGTGGGCTGTGATGATCGCTTTATCCGCATCGAAAACAACCTGGGTTATGGTGGTCAGGCTGCCCGTCCGATCTGGGAATATTTCTTCCAGAAAGTATATGCCGATAAGACCCTGGGAATTGATAAGGATGCACGATTTGCACAACCTGAAAATGTTCGGAATGAAATCATGTACGATTACATGAATATCATCGATAAGAATCCCCTGCCGGGTGCTGAGGGTGAAGACCAGGGCAATGGTGGTGCAGATCAGTACCTGATGGAACCCGATAACAGTTATGTTCCGATTGAGTCAGAGATTCCGGAGGATGAAGAGAAGGTATTGAAGGAAGCAAGACAGTCGGAGAAAAAGACTGAAAAGAAACAAAATGACAAACAGGAACCGCCGAAAGATGAGAAGAAAAAAGGCTTGCTGAGAAAAATATTCGGTGGCAAAAAGAACAAAGACAACTAGACTTCAAATTCATAGGTGGCCGGCTCTTCCAGTACGATGGAAGAGCCGCCACAGGTTTAATGGTAGTGTGCTTACGGCTGATGCGTTGATTGGACGGTTAACTGATCAGGAAAAATTCCTTCCACCCTGTTTTATCAGGATATACATGATCCAGCAGGACGAGTCCGATACCAGGCAATCCTTCCAGCAGTGAAAGTTCCTTGTCCTTATAATCAAGATTTATTTTATCCTCTTCAAGGAATTGCAGCGTTTGTTCAATCCATTTGTCGGCTGCTTTTCTGTAACAGGTTCTTCCGCTGATTGCATATAGCGATTGATACAAGGCGGCAACACCTGCGGCACCATGACAGAATTGTGCATCCACACACATGGTGGCATCTTCGTCCTTGCGATCCAGTGAGCTGGCTCCGATCAGATCAGCAATTTCGATATATTGGTGCAGTCCGAAAACCGACCCGGCTTTATAGAGAGCATAAGCCTGGTTGAGATCGCCATAGCACCAGGCCAGGCGATTGTTGTAATGTTTCTCGCGTGTGCTTTCATTAACCGTATTGGGAAAAATGGAATGGCGGTTATGCTCAGGGTCGGTGGTCATCGTTTGTTTCACCACCATCGACACCATTCCCCGGATATGATCGTGAAGCATCTCGTAGGAATAGCCCTGTTCAAATGCTTTAAGCAGCACCAGGATGAATCCGGTTTGTCCGTGTGAGAGACTGAGATTAACATCACAGGTTTCATCCTTAGACAGAATATAGTTTCTGATCCAGGCACCTTCTTTGGTTACCACAATGCGTTTGATAATGGCTTCCACCAGGCATTCGATATAGAGTTGAATGGCGGGCTCGGGTTCTCTTTCAAGAAAATAATTGAGTACGCCGAAAGCACCGTGCAGATAATCATTGAAATCGTGTTCGATCTGGTGCAGTGCCTGTTTGAAAAGGAATTTGTCAATCTCTCCGAACTCCTGCATATCCTGGTAGATATACTGCTTTTGGGTGAGGTAATTGAGCAGGCTCATGAATCCTCCCAAACCGGTACTGAGTGAAGGATTCAGCAATGAGCTTCCACTTTCGTTAAAGCGCTGAAATACTTCGTCCAGCAAGGTTCTTCCGCGTTCAAGGTGCTGTTCGGATCCAGTGTGTTCGAAATAACTGTAGTTGTACAGAGAAAGGCCCAGTTTGCCCATAAAGAGGGAATCATTACGTACGGTGCCGTTGTGGATTTTACGATCCAATTCCCCCAACAGGAAAAGAATATCCGGGGATGATGCAGGCAAATCTTGGGGCATTAGCTTCGTTGGATATGGTTTGACTTGCATAGCTGATAGTTTCAGCCTTAAAAGTAACAGCAAGTATGCAGACCACTAATTTTAATACACGAACCTGCCTTTTAAATGGACATACACCCTAGTTCATGGTATTATCCCGGGTGCGGGATGCGAGTTGATCCTTAAACATTTCGCCTATGGGTACCTGTTCGACCCGGTTACGCAATTTTAAAATATTGTTCTCGATGGCAACAATATTTCGGAATGGCACAATAAAAGAGCGATGCACGCGTACAAACATATTTTTGGGGAGTCGCTCTTCGATATCTTTCAGATTGAGCAGTGCCATGATTTTTTCTTTCCCTCTGTGGAAGGCCACATAGTTTTTCTGTCCCTCTATAAAATCAATCTCATCGTAACTGATCTTTACGAGTTTGCCTTTCTGCTCGGTTTTAACAAACAGATAGTCGTTGGGGATACTGTCCACCGCGGCCACTTTACTGGCCAGGAGTACGTTTACTGCACGTTGTACAGCTTTCAGGAAACGGGGAAATGCGATGGGTTTCATGAGGTAGTCCACCGCTTCATAATCAAATGCGTCGAGGGCAAAATCGGAATAGGCAGTACAGAAAATAACCTTGGTATGGTTCCCAATAATCTTGATGATATCGATGCCGCTCATTTCCTCCATCTGGATATCCAAAAATACCAGATCGGGTTTATGCCGGTTAATCAGATCTACTCCGGTAATGGGGTTCATGGCAGTAGCCACCAATTCCAGGTGATCAATCTTGCTCACATAGTTCACCAATACGTCTATTGCTGCTTTCTCGTCATCAATGATCATGCATCTTATCATACGATATCATACATAAAGGGTTAATTCCAACGTATAGAATTCCTCTTCGTTACTGGTCACCACCTCGTACTTTCCTTTGAAAGAAACGTCCAGCCTTCGTAAAACATTCTGAATTCCAATTCCGCTGCTTTTCTCTATCACTTTCTTCTTTTTACGGTTCTGACAGTAAAAATAGATTTTATCCGGCATAGCATCTAACCGAATTTTCAGCGGATGCTCCGGATTTCTGAGATCCCCGTATTTCAGGGCATTCTCAACAAATGTAATGAAAACCAGCGGCGGAATTTTGTGTGCCGAAATATTGCCGGTGGTTTTTAAATCTATCTGCAGCGCATTGGAGAAGCGAAGTTGGTGAATATCAATAAGGTTATGCAGATAGTGGATCTCATTTTTGAGGTTCACCATCCCATTATCCTTATCGAAACCCTCAATGCTGTACCGCATGATTTCAGACAGCTTCAGGATATTATTCGCCAGTTCTTCCGAATAATTCTGAGCGTGTGAAAACAGCGTATTTAGTGTATTGTATAAAAAGTGGGGGTTGATTTGCGCCTTCAGGAAATTAAATTCCGTATGGAGCTGCTGGATTTCCAGTTGCCTGTTATTGATTTCCAGTTCCTGGATGCGCTTTTGCCTTTCCAGGGAATAAAGGAAATAGGAATATCCAACAGCAAATATGGTGTATTGTATATAATACGATAGGGAAAGTCCTATATCTACCCGACCAAAGACTAGGTCATTGTAGTCAAAACTCCCGTTTACGAGAGCAGCCAGACTGTATCGTATTATATGAAATACCGGG
>DATCJQ010000083.1:0-3472 GCA_036562745.1 Flavihumibacter sp. | reverse complement strand
AATTCAGGTAGGGCCGCATAGATCAATTTGAATGCAAGATAGCGAGTGCCGCGATGTTTCGACGTGCTACAACAGTCTTCCAACGTTATTTTTATAATGTGCATAGAGCTCGCCGTGCTGTTTGAGCAAATATTCCTCCTCCAGCCTGATCTGGATCTGAATAACAAAATAGGTCATAACCGCCACGAGCAGGGTAATCGCATTGGGGATGATCAGGAATGTCCCCATCGTGGTGCAGATCATTCCCAGGAAAATCGGGTTGCGCGAGATGCTGAACACCCCTTCCGTCACCAGGCTTGTTTTATGGGCCTCATCGATCCCGATCCGCCAGGATTGTTTCATCTGGTACTGGGCGATCATAATCCAAACTAGCGAGGAGTGGATGATAACCATCCCTGCATATTTCAACCAGTCGCCATTCAGGTATTCAATCGGACAGAGAAATTTATAGGCCTGCCTGAAAGGATAAAGCCCTACAGCCAGCGCCAGCAGCAACAGAATAAATTTCATTACGCCGCCAATATAATCGTGTGCATTATCCGATTTTCCGAAGGTAACCGGATTGATCCCGGTCTTGCGATAAATCCGCACGGTGGGCAACACAAAAATGATACTAAAATAAATCAGAATAAACAGGGGCAGATAATATTCCAACAGACGATCCATCTCTTGTTTTTTTGAGTTATGGAATGGTTTGATTTTAATACCTATTACAATTTTATCTTCACGCCTCCATTAATGATAAATCCATCCACGGGTGCGTATATATCCCGGAAAACGGGATTATCCACCGACCCCGTGAAAATCGTATCGAAGCGGGTCTGACGCGTATCGGTGAAATTTTCGAAATTGATATATATCGAAAATTTCTCCCAGAGTTTTTCAATCATACAACCGGTGATCCAGTAGGGCTTGCCATAGTTTCCATCGCTGAGTTTTTGTTTACTGAACCAATAAGCTTCCAGTCCGATTTTCCATTTCTCCTCCACTTCATACATCAGCACATTATTTAGTCTGTGCCTGGCCGTTAGCGTAAGTCGTTCCAGCTCATCATTAAAATGCGTATGTGCATCCGTGTAAGTATAACCGATAAAAAGTTTGAAATCGCCATATGTCAAACGGATATTCGTTTCCATACCTTTTGTATCGAGATAGCCATCGGAATTTTTGAACTCCAGACTATTTGCAGAACCCGCCAGAAGCACCAGCGGATTATTGAGCCTTGTATAATAGAAAAGATGATTTATACTAAACCCAAGATCACCGAACCTTGTGCGGTAATTGATATCCGCATTGGCGCCAACGGATCGTTCATTTCGGGTGGAATTAATATCGATGGGAAGGATATTCCGGAAATACAATCGTTCCGCATCTTCCGTAAAGATGGTCGGCGTTTTATATCCGTATCCGCCTCCGATTCGGGTGGTGATCTGCGGAGTAATAAGAATCATAGCAGAAATTCGCGGCAATAGTTCGAATCCGTATTTTCTTACATAATCGCCTCGCAACCCGGTTTCAAGGACCAGTTTTTCCGTTACAGTCCAGGCGTTTTGAATAAAGAGTCCATAAGTACTGTAATGATAGTCGTGGCGCGGATTGTTATCGCCGCGTTCAACCAGGTCATCGGTAATAAGGTTTGCACCGATCACCCAGTCAGCTTCGGCTCCCTTGCGGTTCCAGGTGAGTTCCGAAAAGGATGCCTGTTGCAAGGCAGCGAAACGATAGTCCGGAATGGCAATGATCCGGTCAAAACGACTATAACTGTTTTTCAGTTGCAGCGAGGAGCTTTCATTTAGCTTATGCCGGATGCCGGTTTGGAAAGTTATCCTGTCGGTATTGTTTTTTTCAAAGAACCCTGTACCACCGTGCTTTATATAATCCAGACTTCCACCAGTTCGGTCTTCGGTGATATAGCTGACGCCGATATCGGCCGTAGTTTTCTTTCCATAAATAAAGAGCCGCGGATTGATCGTATAACGTTCGAATTTGGGAATGGCCGTCAGTCCGATATCAGCGGGATCATAGGCACGATTGCTGTTTCGCGATGCAAATATGGTAAGTCCGGTTTTGCCGTAGCGTTCGCTGTAGAATCCGCTCAGGTCCAGACCGCCCGCGCTGGTGCCATTGGCAAGAAATGAAATCTCGCGTTTATTGGTTGGGGTTTTCGACACGAGGTTCACCAATCCAGCAATAGCCCCTCCACCGTAGAGCGTGGATGCAGCGCCTTTGATCACTTCCACCTGTCGCAGGTCGAGGGGCGCGATTTGCAAAATGGACAATCCGCCCGAGAAGCCTGAATAAAGCGGATATCCGTCGCGGAGAAGCTGTGTATATCGTCCGTCCAATCCCTGTATCCGGATGCCCGCATTAAAGGAAGTGGCCGACGTCTGCTGGGTCTGGATGCCCGTGCTTTCGGTCAGCATCATGCGAATTTCACCGGGTTTCATATTGGCCTTCTCCTCCAGCTCTTCGCCCGATATCAGTTCGACGCGGGTTGGGACGTTGCCGATGGTGCGGCTGATCCGCGTGGCAGTGACTACCACTTCGGGTTCCTGTTCTTCCGCTTCTTCGAGGGTGATTTCGATGCGTTGATCCGCCTCTCCCATTTCGATGCTGGTTCCCTTTTCTTCGAAACCAACATGGCTTATAAGAACATTGTGGAGTCCTTTGGCGAGGTTCTCGAACCGAACGCTGCCTACACTATCGGCAATTGCGGTTCTTGGATTTGTATCTGTGTCTTTTCCGGTAACGATTCTTACCGTCGTGCCCGGGAGTGGTCCCTGGCTGGTTGCGGATTTAATATGGATGGTCAGTGCATACTGGGACTGGCTGATCAGTGCGCAGCCAAGCGCCATGCACATCAGGAATATCTTCTTCATGTGATTTAAAATGATGGTCCAATAAAAAAGCTGATTAACTCAATCGAATTTTATCAGGCCATCCGGGGAGGCTGGAACAGCGAGGGGTAGTATGCTTCGTAATCGGAACTATGATATTCGCTATATTGAGGAGTGATTCCTTTTGTCGGGGCTTCGATAGAATTCGAGATCGGGTTATGATTGATCCCTGGCACAGAAGAACAGAAAGAGAAGGGCGAACATTCACTGCAACTCTTTGAAGCACCCGCATCGGCCTGTTGCTCCGTATGTTCTGCTTCCTCGCAGTCGTCGATGAATGAGCAGGGAACCAGGGTGCTCGCCAGAACAATAATGAACAATATATAGGTCAACAACCTTTTCACTATTGCAAAATAATCTAATACAAATCTGGTGAGCAAATTTATGTTTGTAACATGGTTGCAGGATCTCATAAAATGTTTAGTACCTTTTGATATGGACTTATTCAATTTGCAACACTTCCCAACCAAAGAAGAATGGGTTAAAATAAAAAACAATTTTCCTTTAATTGACAGGATTAACATTACAATTGCTGCAAAAACAAAAGTCGACTCGACTAAGGAGGGAGCCAGAGG